>JAAXHV010000287.1 GCA_012270695.1 Gammaproteobacteria bacterium
CGGCGGAGTCACACTCATGATATTCGGATCAAATAATGTATTCGGGTGCACGTAGGGAAAATGCGCCAGATCAACATAATTTTCCAATCGCCTGGCTGCCGAAGTCTGCCACTCGTAGGGTTCAATCTGGACTGCTTTGAAGTTCTTATCAGTAAATCCAGGACACAGAGGAATCTTCGTATCGGCGCTTGCATCCAAACGTACCCACACCAGACCGTAGGCTTGTTGTGTCTCGTACTGAGGGATCCTGGCAACTGCAGGTATTTCCATATCTGGACAAGCCGGTATTTCCACACAATGACCTTTGCCATTGTATGCCCAGCCATGATAGCGGCAACGTAACTTACCTTTATCGACAAACCCTAATGCAAGCGAAGCTGAACGATGACAACACCTTGCACCAAGTGCGGCAATACCCTCATCAAGTTCAACGATAACGAGGGTTTCACCCAGCAGCATGACCTTGAGCGGCCCTCTACCGCTCGGGTCCGCTGCATAAAATTCCTCCAGTGTACAGACTGGAAACCAAAAGTAACGCCAAACAGTCTCACTGATAAAATCAGGGTTTGATACTTGCTCATTCACTGTAGTACTCCTTTCAATAATAGCTATCAGACCCAGGATTTAACATCAAAATATACCGATCCATCGGGCCTGATATCCCATCCGACAATAGTGTTGAGGTGATAAGGCGCACCCAGACCTCTCTTGTCCCTTAATGCTTCATGGGTTGGCTGAATATAACCCGTCTGGTCCATGGCTCGACTCATAATCACCGCAGGTTTGCCCTGCCAGTTCCAGAGATAACGGAACCGTGTGTGGGACTTTACCAACACAGGTCCTTGAAGCTCTGCAACAGACCAGTTTTGTCCGGCATCAGTGCTGACTTCCACTTTTACTATTTTTCCCGACCCACTCCAGGCCAAGCCGCGTATCTCCAGCCACCCGGGTTCTATTTTCTCCGGGTAAGCAGGTGAGGTAATCACCGAATTGGCCTCCATTTCAAAACTGAACTGGCGAATACGGCCATCGGGTAACGGTTCGGAATACTTTGAAGTTTCTTCCCTGGTCATAAATGGTTGCTTTCCAAGCTCAAGCCGTCTTAACCACTTAATACTTATATTGCCTTCCCAGCCAGGTAACAGCAGTCGTACCGGGTAACCCTGAGCGGGTCGTAACGGTTCACCATTCTGCGCGTAAGCAATCATTGCATCATCCCATGCCTTCGCGACGGGAATACTTCGGGTCATGACTGCGGCGTCGTTACCTTCTGCCAGAAACCAGGTTGCATTAGAGTTGATCCTTGCTTCACGAAACAATGTGCTGAGCTTTACACCCGTCCACTCACTCTGACTGGTGAGTCCACGTAAAGATTGCGGCGTATTTTTCCTGTCGGCCAGATAATATTCACCGTTGTTCCCGGAACACTCGATAAAGCACGATTGTGTGATTGCCGGAAACCGTTTCAGATCATCAAGTGAAAATTTCAGGGGTCGCTCGACCATACCATGGATAATCAACTTGTAGTTGTCGGGGTCAATCAACGGTATGCCGCCATGATGACGTTCAAAGTGCAGATCTGAAGGAGTGATAGTCCCGTACAAATCCTGGAGAGGTGTCGTGGACAAGATGTTGGAAATTACTTTGCGCTCCGGTTTTTCGAATGGCGAGCGTTCACCCAGTGCAGTCGGCGGCACACCTTGCTGTTTAGTCGGATCAGTTTGTGGTACATCGGCAAGCGTCTTATGGAACACTGCCGCACCGGCCGCACCTGTTGCCGTTCTGGAAAGAAAACGCCGCCGTGAAATCCCTGCATCAGAACTGTCAGTCAGTGTTCTGGTTTTTTTATTTTCACTCATTTGCTGTTGCACCTTCCCTCTGCAACGAAACGGTTACGTGCAGGCATATTTATACTTGTCAGTGTTTCAGCGGTTAATATCGTTTTCTCCGGTATGAGATTGTTCAGGTATAACAGGTAAGCCGTAATACTGTAGACCTCATCTGCACTCAGGCTACCGGGTGAGGCAAAAGGCATTGAACGATTAGTATAATCAAACAAGGTGGTGGCATAAGGCCAGTAATTGCCAATAGTCTTTACAGCATATTTATCACCAGGAAACGGATACGATTGTGCATCGCCGTGTCCTGCCAATGCATCAAACGGTTTCCCCAGTCCCTTTTCACCGTGGCAACTTTGGCACAATGATCTGTAAAGTTTTCTGCCGGCTCGTACCGTACCTTTACCGTCAGGCAGCCCCGTTCCATCTGCTGTTATATCTATATCCCAGGCGTTGATTTCTTCTATTGTTGCTTTTGTTCCTATTCCGAACGAAGCCGGCCAATCCGGGTTATAATCGGGTAGTGTTTCGAAACTGGAGTCAGCGCAAATCCTGTCGTCACTTTCAAGAGCAATTAAACCGCCTTCAATACTGAACAAAATAACGAAAATTACGGCAGGGAGATAAAAGTAATTTTCGTTGTTTAGTATTGCCATCTTGGGCATGCCGCTTTGAACAAGAGGAACCAGGGTCGAGTTTTATGAAGCACATTCTATATCATTCTGTTGTCCTGAATCCTCGCCTGGCATGATCATTTGCATTGGTGTGGCACTAACAAACTGCATCAAAAAAATAAAATACATCTAAAATAGCGCAATACATTGATGAATTATGTCAGACGTTTTCCATCACTGATGACGGCAAAAATCTGATTTGCAACATAGGGAGACCGGGTGTGTTCCTACCAAGCGACCATTCAAAAAATACATCAACACTCCCGCGTAACTGCAGTTTGAATGAAAACGACTGGAAAATTCTGGCCGGGCTCTGGCACCCGGTAGCATTCTCCAGGGATATAGGCCACAAACCCGTTGCGGCAAAATTGCTGGATGTGCCTTTGGTCATCTACCGCACCAGCTCGGGGGTCACCGTTGCAAAAGACCTTTGCGTACACCGCGGCACGCCTTTGAGTCTGGGCTGGCTCAAGGACGACATGATAGTGTGCCCCATGCATGCCCTGCATTATGATGCGGAGGGAAGATGCCGGCTTATTCCTTCAGTGGAAGATAAGAACCGTCCTATCTCTGAACGCCTGCGACTCATTACGTTCCAATCGGTTGAGCGTTACGGAATTATCTGGATTTGCCTGATGAATGATGAACCCGGGATTCCTCTCCCGGCATGGCCTGACCTGGAAAATGACAGGTTTGCCACTGATCCGAATATCAGGAAGATGGTCATTGACGAGGTTTGGAATTGTTCGGCGCCCCGGCATACCGAAAATTTCAACGACGCTGCACATTTGTCCTGGGTCCACGCTGATACATTCGGCAACCAGGATAAACCCGAAGTACAGGAAATCGAAGTAGATACGTCCGTACCGTATGTACTCAAGCGTAACCGCCGACTGGTAGAAAAAACCCTGGGACAGGAACGCCTTTCGCTCTTTACGGCAGAGTTGACGTTGCCGTTTTCATCTGCGCTCGTGGAAAAAGATAGCGACGATAACCTCGCCTATGCCATTTATGATGCGGCCTGCCCTGTATCGGCAAATGAGACACGGATATTCCAGATTATATGGTCGGGACTCCCTGATAGCTACCCCCATTCCCATGTTCAGTTGTGGGAGCAGGTCAACAGGGAAGACGTCGCACTGGTATCCAGGCAGTGCCCTGAAGAAGTGCCCCTTGATGTACGTGGAGAGATCCATATACCGGCTGATACTGTTTCTCTGGCTTATCGTAAAGCCTTAAGAGAATTGGGACTGGGCGCCCCCCAGTTTGACCAGCCGAATTGACACTAAAACAATTAACACGGCCGTCATAATCCCGCCCGTCAATGTAAAAACACCCAACGTCGTTGCATTCCAGTGATCTATAATTAAACCACCTGCAGCCGGCGCGATGGCAATGGCGCCCAGAAATGAAGTGGAAGCAATTGACGCCCAACGGCCTTCCCGGTCCAGGGCTGCTGCAGTACCGAGAAGATAAGGTAAGGTAAAAAAGTAACTTATATTATTAAGCAAAACCGAAACGGTATAAACAATATGATGGGGTACGGCACAGATCAATAACCAGGTCACGCCGTTAAGCAGTATCCCGACAATCACCGGCATGATCCTGCCGAAGCGCAGGTCCAGCCATGCAGCCAGCAGCCCACCGGACATTCCGATGATAAATCCTGCTCCAAGCAGAGCACTGATTTGTTGGACTGCCAGACCTGACCGCTCACCCATAATGGCGAGATACGCCCACGGCGCACTGACAACCATGACCCAGTTCAGAAGCGCCAACAAAGTCAGGCAACCCAGGACAAAATGAGGCAGCCGGGTTTTTGTAATGCTTTGTTTTTCTTTGACTGCGGCGGGGAAACAATACAACAGTGGCAGAGTACAGAACACAATCAATGCCAACACACCGTAGCCACCGGCGACACCGTAACCTTTCACGGCATAACCGGCCAGCCAGATCATGACCGCCATCACCATCGCATTGAACGTTTTGACTAAAGCAAACATGCGGTCGGGCGCGTTAGCGCCGGCAATGATTACGCCACCTGCGGCCAGGGTGGCGCCGGCGCCCAATCCGGCCAAAAAACGCATACACAGTAACGTCACATACGACGATGTAAGCTGAATGCTGACAACGTGTAACGTTACCGCAGATAGACAACCGATGATGGCAATTTTACGTTTGGGCCACCTGTCAATGAACGGCCCAATCAGTATGGCCGTCAACGCAACCCCGGTAAACTCCGCCGATACCAGATAACCCGCTTTACTTGTGACCATCGACATGTGTTGTGTCAAGGCCTGCACAACCAGCGGGGCCAGGGCCTGCGCCAAATTCCCAACCAGAAAGCTCCCCCAGCCGGCGAGGAAGATTAACCAGTGTTGCCGATCAAAATTAAACAATGGTTTTAACCAGTATTATCTAACCTCCAAATCTTTCCCAACATAATCCAGCACTTCGTATAAGACGTCCGTATCACCGACGTGGTTTGCCAACATCAAAATCACCTTGGCGTTTATTTTATGGCTGTCTTCGGATGACAGTCCTTCGTGCAGTTCAATCAATCGGGCGTAGAAATCATCCGGGCTGTCAACACCAAGTTCGGTCTTGAGCTTTTGCTTGGGCATCAGAACTCACCTTCAATGCACAAAGGGGTCAGGGTTCACCCTTCCAGCGCCTCCCACATCTCGGCATCCCGTTCGGCCGTCCAGATCTGCGGGTCGGCTATGCCGGAGGCAATGTCGTAGGCGCGCGCCACGTCAAAGGGCAGGCAATGATCGAAGATCACCCATTCACCAAAGTCGGGTTTCAGGGTAGCGTAGGTTTCCTTGTATATTTCCTTCAGGTCCTTTCCCTGTTTTTGCCCTGCTTCTACAGACCGGTACATGGCGGTGACAAAAGCGCGCGTGCCGTCTATGCCTTCTTTAATCGTTTCGGATGTGACCAAAGCATCGCCGCGGCCCGGCACCAGGGCAAGAGGGTTCAATGCTGTGATGTTGTCCAGGGTGGTGGGCCAGTCAAGCAGGTACGCATCGCCGGTGTAAGGCGTCGCCCCGTACTCGACCAAGTCGCCGCTGAACAGCACCCGCTCTTCAGGCAGCCAGACCACGGTATCGCCCTTGGTGTGGCCGCGCCCTAATTGCATGATCCGGACCTCCGTATCGCCCATCCACAGGGACATTTCCCCCGTGAAGGTAATCGTCGGCCAGGTTAATCCCGGGATGGTCTCATAACCATTAAACAACCTCGGGAACCGCTCAAATTCGGATTTCCAATCCTGCTTCCCGCGCTCGATGATGAGGTCATAGGTATCCCGACTGGAAATAACGTGCTCCGGTTTGTAGGCGCTGGCGCCCAGCACGCGCACCGCGTGGTAATGGGTCATGACCACGTATTTGACGGGTTTGTCCGTCACCGATCGGATCTTTTCCAGCACCCGTTCAGCCATGAGTGGCGTGGCCTGCGTGTCGATGACCATGACGCCGTCGTCACCGATGATCACACCGGTGTTCGGGTCGCCTTCCGCGGTATAAGCATAAGCATTATCCGCCAATCGGCTGAAAGTTACCTGTTTTTCACCCAGGTCCGCCTTGGAGGCAAATTCTTTGACCATTGCTATTCAATCCTCTGTTGAGTTAGGGAACCATCTGATTAATTCAGAGCTTCCTTTCATAATTGGGGGCGTATTGTAATATCCGGAAACAGCTTCGCGCAATCACTTGGATACGTTTAAAGACATATCCAGACCTCTACCCTAGCTTGTTGACAGGTCCGCGAGTCGTTTTTGTTTCAATACCGGTGGCAGGATTAAAATCAGGGAGAGCGCAAACATCAACATCCCGAGGGAAATTACGTTGGAGTAATCACCCGGTGCGATGACCGTTGCCGCAACGGCCGGACCCAGGGCCAGACCCAACATCTGGAACGCAACAGCATATACAACCACCTTTCCGGTACGATCAAAACTCGCCATCGAGGCCAGCAGGTAGGGATGGGTCACATTCCAGGCATAGTTGTAGATGCAAACGGCTATGGTATAGACCAGGATATCCACTTGCCCGAATAAAAAAGCCAGAGGAATGATGCCGCCTGCGATGGCCAGTGTCAGCGGCCTGGCGCGGCCGAAACGGGCGCCGATCAGCGCGGCCGTCAGGGCGCCGGCAATACCCATGAACTGTGACAGTGTCAGGCCGTTTGCCACCTGTTGTTCGCTGGCGCCGCCGGTGAGCCCAACCAGGAACAGGTACGCCCAAACCAGGCCCTGCGCCAGGAAATAGGAAAACATGGCAGCCAGCGCCAGTGCCTTGAAACTCACCGGGATGTTGACAGCATCTTCCTCAACCTGTACATGCCCCTCGCCGGATGCCGGCAGGTACCTGACGAGCAGCAAACCACAGGCCGGGAACAGGGCGAAAAATACAATCACCCCTTCCATTCCAACCAGGGAATATGCCGTCGGCATGACCAGCAGGCCGAGCGCGCCGTAGGCCAACACCCACATGATGTAATATCCGAAGTTGCGATCCGGGTTGTCCGTCAGCCCTATCACCGCAAAACTGAGGGACACCAGACCGCCGCAGCCAACGCCGGCAAGAAAGCGCCAGGCGCCAAACGCATAAAATTCCGTTGTCGTCAATGAGGCCAGGTTGCTGGCCGCGACCAGGACCAGGGAGAAAGTGATCACGTGGCGCCAGTTGCAGCGGCTGGACAGGAACGTCATGACAATGGTTGTCAGCGCAATGCCCCACATCTCTGCGGAGGCGATATAACCGGCCTGCTGTTCGGTAAACTTCAGGTATTCGACAAAGCCCTGGACCACGCCGGGCTGGATAATGAACACCTCTGGGCCGACAACACCCATGTAGAACGCAGCAAACAACGTCATGCTGCTGTTAATGTCAACGGCCCCGTCGCGGCTGCCGGCAAGGCTCGTAAGCATCAGATAACTCCTGTTATTTTTCTATTCGGAAAACACAAGGGTGCCGATGTCCACGACGTGGCCGCCACCGTCGGCGACAAGCGTCGTCCCGGTCACAAAAGAGGCGTCATCGGAGACCAGAAACTCAACACAGGCGGCAATCTCGTCCGGCTCTGCCATACGTTGCAACGGCAGGTGCCGAGTTGTCAACGCCCTTGCCTCTGCAACAGTCAGCCCTTTTCGTTCGGCCAGGCTCGCCATTTCTGCATCGCTCATCGGGGTTTTCACCCAGCCGGGACACAGGGTATTCGCCCTGATCCCCAGCGCTCCGTAGTCACAGGCCAGGGTTTTCGTTAAACCGATGAGGGCGTGCTTACTCGTTATATAAGCGGCAAATTCGTTTGAGGAACGGATCCCGGCAACAGAGGAAATATTTACGATAGCGCCGGCGCCTTGTTCCGCCATGGCAGGGACCGCTGCCCTGGCTATCTGCATGACCCCTGTCATGTTCACATCGATCACGTCCTGCCATTCCGCCTCGACCAAGGTTGTCACGCTCCCCACGGCCAGTATCCCGGCATTGGCGACCAATATATCCAGGCCGCCGAATTCGGCAACCGTTTGCGCCACGGCCGCGCTGCAGTCATCGGCATCGGCGGTGTCGCCCTGGATGGCGAGACAGTTCAACTCAGCGGCAATCCCGGCAATGGGCTCCCTGCGGCGGCCCGTTATCGCCACGGACGCGCCGGATACGACAAACCGCCTGGCGATTGCCGCGCCGATGCCGGTGCCGCCTCCCGTGATTAAGGCAACTTTATCTTGTAATCGTTTATTCATCAGGTGTCACCCACCATTCCAGAGTAAGTTTACCCCCCGCTTAAAACATGCCGGGGCAGGCCCTGCATGCCGAATGCAGAGCCTGCCCCTGTAGCTGAAAACAGAGAGTCTGGAATCCGGTCATTAAAATGCCTATTATAAGGCAAAGAATATGTTTCCATTGGATTTCAACCCCTGCTCTGGAATGATGGGGTTTCTGTTGACTATAAAAGCGGTTTGCCTAGACTGACAGTGGATCGCAAATAGGAGGTAAACAAAATGGGAAACAACAGGCTGCAGAACAAAGTCGCTATCGTAACCGGTTCCGGCCAGGGTATCGGCGCCGCAATCGCCAGAATTTTTGCGCAGGAAGGCGCACACGTTGTCGTGGCGACGCGCACGGAGAAGACCGGGAGGGAGACAGTCGAGCAAATCAAGGCTGCGGGTGGTGAGGCCATCCTGGTCGGCGTGGACATCAGTACGGCAGACGCCATTAACAGCGTGGTGGATAAAACCCTGGAGACCTTCGGGCGGATCGACGTCATGGTGCACAACGCCGCTTCTTTCCTGGGCGGACTGGTCGAGGAATACAAGGATGAAGACCTCGATACCGTACTGGCAGTCAACCTGAAGGCCTGTTTCCGCCTCACCTATGCCTGCATTCCTCACATGAGAAAACAGGGCGGTGGCCGGATCCTCATCACCTCTTCCGTCACCGGCCCGCGGGTCGCCATGCCCGGCACGTCCTACTATGCCGCATCCAAGGCCGGGGTGAACGGGTTTATCCGCACCGCCGCCGTTGAACTTGCCGCGGATAACATCACCGTGAACGGCGTCGAACCGGGTTTTATCCTGACACCAGCCATGGACCTGCTTGCCGACGAGCACGCCAGGGCGGAAATGGCGCGCTACATCCCCAAAGGCGATCTGGGCGAGCCCAATGACATCGCTTATGCCATGCTTTACCTGGCGAGCGATGAAGCCAAATACGTCACAGGGCAGACCCTGGTCGTGGACGGCGGTTCGACATTGCCGGAAAGCCCCGTCTATATGAACGAGACAGAAGGGGTGCAGACCTTGCAGGGGTCGTGACCGGTAGCGATGAATACTGGATGGCGCGGGCGCTGGACCTGGCCGAACGCGCCCGGTCGGAGGGTGAAGTCCCCGTGGGTGCCGTCCTGGTCATGGAGGGTGACTGCATAGGCGAAGGCTGGAACCGCCCCATCTCGGCCCATGATCCGACAGCCCATGCGGAGATCGCGGCCCTGCGCGCCGGCGCCGCACACATGGGGAACTATCGCCTGCCAGGCGCCGCGTTATATGTGACCTTGGAACCCTGCGCCATGTGCGCCGGGGCCGTTGTCCTGGCCCGTATCAAACGGCTGGTTTATGCCGCCGCCGACCCCCGCACCGGCGCCGCCGGCAGTGTGTTCAACATACTGCAATCCTCACAACTGAACCACCGTGTCGAACTGAACGGCGGCATACTGGAACAGGAAGCAGCAACTCTACTGCAAACTTTTTTCAAAAACCGGCGGGACGGGGGGCTATAACTTCAGTTCGTGACTTTTATATTTTCATGTAATCTTTGCTTTCAGCGGGAACCTGTCGGGGTGTGTGATGATTTCTTTAGAGGAGATATATACTGAAGAACCCTCTGATTAAGTCCCTGAAATGAATCTGCTATAATTGTCAGGCAAACTCACTTGTTCCCCCTTTCCTTCATGATAGACAGCCGATGTGACACGTTGCTCCTGCAACTCAGTGGACTTTTAACACAGCAAAACAAGATGCTGGTGACAGCTGAGTCCTGTACTGGCGGCGGCATCGCCTACGCAATCACGGGAATGTCCGGCAGTTCCAAGTGGTTTGAAAGGGGGTTCGTCACCTATTCCAACCTGGCCAAGCAGGAACTGTTGGGCGTTACCCATGACTCGATTGCCCGCTTCGGCGCCGTCAGCAAAGAGGTGGCCGCGGCGATGGCACTGGGCGCGCTGCAGCACAGTCACGCGGATTTCAGTGTAGCGGTGACCGGGATAGCCGGGCCGGACGGGGGAACGGCTGAAAAACCGGTAGGCAGCGTCTGTTTCGGCTGGAGCGCTCGTGGTGGCGCTACCAGAACCACACGGATAAAGTTTGACGGGAACCGTCAGCAGGTGCGTGAACTCTCGATATTGACAGCCCTGCAGGGTCTGGCGGACCTGGTTGAACATTCGGGATCAGAACAATAGCGGGGTCAGGTCGCACATTGCACACGCAAAGGAATGAGAGTGAAATTGTGACAAACTTCTGTGTGTGCAATGTGCGACCTGACCCCGCTTACTCGAATTAATATCAATGAAGAGACTGTTCTTCGCCCTCTGGCCTCATGACGGGGTGCGCGCCATGCTCGCGCAACAGGCCCGGCTGATTCACGTCAACACGGGCCGGCGCGTGCCGCCGGAAAACTTCCATATCACCCTGGTGTTCCTGGGCAACGTGGAGGAGCAGTCCATTCCAGTACTCACCGGCGCGGCAGAAGGCTTGAGTATTGCCGGCTTCCCGTTGCAGATAAACCATGGCGGCTGGTGGAAACGGGCGAAAGTCGCCTGGCTGGCACCGGCTTACACGCCCGAACCGTTGCTGGAACTGGTCAGGCAACTCAATCACCAGGGCAGGTTAGCGGGACTCCCTGTCGACGAACGGGATTACAACCCCCACCTGACCATCGCCCGCAAACTCACCCGCCCACTCAAGCCGTGTTCGTTCGAACCGATCCACTGGGACGTCAGGGAATTCTGCCTGGTTGAGTCCGTCACCCATGAGAAAGGGGCCAGGTACCGGGTGATGCAGTCCTGGACGCTGGTTTAGAGGAGGGTCGGATCAGCCTGACTGAAATCCAACCCTTTATCACATCACCTCAACACCAATCAGCCAGTCGTGCAGAACCATAATGAACAGCAGGTATAGCAACAGCCCGACCACTACGGCGACAAGATCATTCACGGGGGCTTCCGGAAAACCGGGCACGGGGCGCTGCCTGCGATATTTCATGGAGATGCGCCCGGCCACCGCCCACGCCAGGAAACAGCCGAACAGCAACACGTCGGCAAGGGCGCCGTTGGTCAGCAAATGGGCAAAAGCCCAGATCTTGACGGAAGCGAAAACCGGGTGCTTCACCGCGGTCTTTATCCGCCCCGGTAAAAAGCTGACCATGAACAGCGGAAACACGAACAGCATCAACAGAAAGTTGACGTAGAGCAACCAGGCGGGCGGCGTGTAGAGGATAACGGGGTCGCTCCTTGCGATTCCGTAACCCCATATCAACAGGACCAGCCCCGCCAGGGACGCCAGGCTGTACAGGGTCCTCCAGGTAGACGTCCCCAGCCGCTCAGCCATGGCGTCGCGCCAGCCAACATTGACGATGGATATGGAATGTACGGCAAAAAACAGTATCAGACCGGTAATGAACAGTAACATATCTTCACTTTGGAGGAATTCAGACCGACCCCGCTATTGTAGACGATTT
>JAAXHV010000288.1 GCA_012270695.1 Gammaproteobacteria bacterium
TATTTTCCAGGCGGCCGAATATTTCGAGTCAAGTTCAACAGCCCTGGCCAGGTGTGGTTCGGCCTCTGCATATTTCTTTTGTTGGAAGAGCATATTGCCCAGGGTGAAACGCAGTAACGCGTTGTCCTCGCCGCGGGCCAGCATTGCTTCGAGCGCTGCCCTGTCCATGCTCAATTGCGTTTCTGCGCAATCAGCATAGCCTCATTCCTGAAGCCCTGATCGGTATTGCCCACGTTTCCCTCTTCGTGGTAGTAGATCACGTGCAGGGATTGAAACAGGCGCAGGAGTTCATTGCCAGCCAGACGGTAAGCCGGGTTGCGGGGGCCGGCGTCGGATACTTTTTCCCGGATGAAGGTCTGGTAAAACAGCAGTCCCCGCTCCCGCAACGCGGCGCAGATGGCGTCGGCCAGGGTTCTGTCCAGGAAACGGCTGACGACGATAATATCAAAGGATTCCGGCGCCGGCGGATCAGCTGTCACGTCCCGTTGTTCTGCCAGCAGTTGCAGCCCGGTACGGCTTGCCTGCTCCGACAGGGCCTGGATCGTCACCCCGGAGATATCCCAGGCCCGGGTGGCGTAACCCCGGGCAGCGAGGTACAGCGCATTGCCGCCGCGTCCGCAGGCCAGGTCCAGGGCGTCGCCGGCGCCAGGCAACAGGTGGGAGTGGGAGGACAAAACCCGGCAGGGATTACCGGCTTTCTCTGTACTGTTCGTATAAATATGATCCCATTTAACCTGGTCTGTAATATTCATTACTTTCGCCAGAAGGTCGGTGTCAGCAGTACCAGCAGGGTGAAGATTTCCAGCCGCCCCAGCAACATGGCCAGACAAAGCAGCCATTTGGACATATCATTGATGCCGGTGTAATGGGCGCCGACCTCGCCCAGGCCCGGTCCCAGGTTGTTGAGGCAGGCGGCCACTGCGGAAAATGCCGTGACCTGGTCCAGCCCGGTTGCCATGAGCAATATCAGTAACAGGGCGAAGACTGCCACGTAGGATGCAAAGAAACCCCACACTGCGTTGATTACAGACTCGTCGACCGGTTTGCCGCCCAGTTTTATCTGGATGATGGCATTGGGGTGCACCAGGCGCCTGATCTCCCTCCTGCCCTGCTTGTACAGGAGCACCACGCGGATGACTTTCAGACCGCCTCCCGTCGAGCCGGCGCAGCCTCCTATAAAGCTGGCGAAAATCAGCAGGACCGGCAGGAACGTCGGCCAGTCCTGGTAAGTGGTCGTGGTAAAGCCCGTCGTTGTCGCAATGGATACGGACTGGAAGATGCCGTGGCTGATCGTGCCTACGGTATCGGCATAGGTCGCTTTGAAACTCAGGTATATGCAGGTGATCACGCACAGCCCGAAGAGGACGCCGATGAATGCTTTTACCTCAGAGTCTTTCCGGTAAGTGTTCAGACTCAATGTACGCCAACCGATGAAATGCAGCGTGAAGTTGATGCCGGCGATGAGCATGAAGACCACCGCCACGGCGTTGATCAGCTCGCTGTCGAAATAGCCGATGCTCTGGTCATGAGTCGAGAAGCCGCCGATGGAGACCGTGGAGAAACTGTGACTGACGGCGTCGAACAGCGACATACCGGCAAGCCAGTACATGAACGCGCAGGCAATGGTCAGGGACAGGTAAATGTACCAGAGCGCCTTGGCCGTCTCAGTGATCCGGGGCGTCAACTTTGAGTCTTTTATTGGCCCCGGCGTCTCGGCGCGATAAAGCTGCATTCCACCGATGCCCAGCATGGGCAGGATGGCCACTGCCAGCACGATAATCCCCATTCCCCCCAGCCACTGCAGTTCCTGGCGGTAGAACAGGATGGATTTCGGCAGGTAGTCGAGCCCGATAATGACCGTGGCGCCAGTCGTGGTCAGACCGGAAACGGATTCGAATAGCGAGTCGGTAAACGACATGTCAGGCGCAGTCGCCAGCAGGAAAGGCATGGCGCCGGCCAGTCCCAATCCCGCCCAGAACAACACCACGACGATGAAACCGTCACGCAGACGTAATTCCTTGCTGACCTTACGCACCGGCAACCACAGGAATGAACCGATGGTGAGTATAAGCAGGAAGGAAAGCAGAAATACCTTTACCGTTTCATCCTGAAGCGCCAGCGCAATGGCCAGCGGCGGCAGCATGGTGATACTGAACAACATCAGCAGCAGCCCCAGGATTTTCTGGATCACGAGGAGTTGCATGAGGGGGCTCAGCCCGGATATTGCACCAGTTCGCTTGTCATGGAAGGAATTACAGAAAGGTAATATTGACCTGGAACAGTCGTTCCACTTCGGGCACGCGTTTTTTATCGGCTACCAGCAGGATGACGTGGTCCTCCGGGCTGATTACCGTATCATGATGGGCGATGAGCACGTTGTCGTCACGAACTATAGCGCCGATACTGGTACTGGGCGGCAAAGGTATTTCGTCGATGGACCTGCCGACGACGTTGGACGTTCTGCGGTCGCCATGGGCGATGGCCTCGATGGCTTCCGCCGCGCCGCGCCGTAAAGAGTGTACTACGACAACGTCGCCCTTGCGGATATGCGCCAGCAGGCTGCCGATGGTGGCCTGTTGCGGCGATATGGCGATGTCGATGACATCACTCTGCACCAGGTCGACGTAGGCCGCCCGGTTGATCAGCGCCATAACCTTATGCGCGCCCAGACGCTTTGCCAGCATGCAGGAGATGATGTTCGCTTCGTCGGCATTGGTCAGCGCGCAGAAGACATCGGTATCGTCTATATTTTCTTCGATCAACAATTCCTCATCCGCGGCATCACCGTTAAGGACGATGGCGCTGTTCAACTCCTCAGAGGCCCTCTGTGCCTGTGGCGTGGATAGTTCGATAACCTTCACCTGATATTTATTTTCCAGCAATTTCGCCAGGCGCCGACCGATATTGCCGCCACTTGCGATGATGATGCGCTTTACCGGCTTGTCCGTCAGTTTGATCGATTTCAACAGTGACTTGATTTGTTTGGGCGCGCCGATGAAGAACACTTCATCATCCCGCTGTATTTCCGTGCCGCCATCGGGGATGATTGCCTGCCCGCCGCGGAAGATCGAAACGATGCGAAAATCGATGGTCGGCAGGTGCGCGGCAAGTTCGCTTATTCGCTTGCCGATTATCATGCCCTGACCGGTCATTTTTACCGCAACCATCTGTACGCGGCCGGCGGCAAAATCAAGTACCTGGAGGGCGCCGGGAAAACTGATCAAGCGGGCGATGTACTCGGTTACAACCTGTTCCGGGCTGATCAGGACGTCAACCGGCATTGCCTCCTGGGCAAACAGCTCAGAGCTTTTCAGGTATTCGTGATTACGCACACGGGCGATTTTCGTCGGTGTATGGAAGACCGTAAAAGCAACCTGGCAGGCTACCATGTTGGTTTCATCACTATTGGTTACCGCGATGATCATGTCCGCGTCTTTTGCGCCGGCTTGTTCCAGCACCGAGGGATGTGACCCGGAGCCGTTAATGGTTTGCAGGTCCAGCCGTTCCTGCAGGTTGCGCAAAACCGCGGGGTTACGGTCGATGACGGTAATATCATTGGCTTCACTGCAAAGATTGGCGGCTACTGACGAGCCGACCTGGCCTGCGCCCAGGATGATGATTTTCACGATTTTATATCGATGCCGAGAGACTTCAACTTCCTGTACAGGTGGGTACGTTCCATATGGACATTCCTGGCCATTTTGCTGACACTGCCGTTAGCAATTTTCAACTGGTACTCGAGATAGTCCCGTTCGAAGTTTTCCCGGGCCTGGCGCAAGGGGAGATCAAGGTTTTTTACATTTTCGGTTTCTTTTTTAGCCGGCTGTTCTCCCAGCGCCGTCTCGACTTCTTCCAGGTCGATAGTCGGAGCGCCCCCTAATATCAGCATCCTCTGCACCAGGTTCTTTAACTCACGGGAATTTCCGGGCCAGCTGTATCGGCGCAACCTGTTTTGTGCCGCGGTGGTAAAAAACCGGTAAGGCAGACCTTCCTGTTCCACAAAGAAATTGACGAAATACTCCAGGATGTCGGGTACGTCTTCGTAGTATTCCCTGAGCGGCGGTACCTTTATCGGCACGACGTTCAATTGAAAATAAAGCTCGTCCATAAAAGTAGAGTCTTTTACCCGGCTGGCCAGGCGATGGCGGGTTGCGGCGACTATCCGGGTGTTGAGCGGAATGGCGCCGCTTCCGTTGACTCTTTTATAGGATCGGTTTTTCAGTGTACCCTGCAGACGTGCCTGGGACGCCAGGTCCATATCAGCGATATCCTTGATGAACAAGGTCCCCCCTTCAGCCTCATCAAGGAAGCCGTTGTGTATGTCACCCTCTTTCTCTTCACCGTAGAATTCGTTATTGATCTTCTCCGGTTCCAGGGCTGATACGCTGACATTGACGAAAGATTTGTCTTTTCCGGGGCTTACGGCATGCAGGTAGCGGGCAACCCCCTCTTTATCCGTTCCCGGTTCGCCGACGATCAGCACCGGCGTATCGAGACCGGCTACTTTCTCCAGTTGTGCGCGTAAATGCGCCATCAGCTTGCTTTTGCCGATAATCCTTGCCGGCTCTTGTGAATATCGGCGTAATCTCAGGTTTTCTTTTTGCAGTCTTGACGCGTCCAGGGCATTTTTTATGGTCAGGACAAGCTTGGCCAGCGACAGGGGTTTTTCCAGGTAATCGTATGCGCCCAAACGGGTGGCCTCGACCGCAGTGCCTATATTTCCGTGTCCGGACATCATGATGACCGGGTTCGTTAACTTGCCTGATTCATGCCATTCCTTCAACAGGGTGATACCGTCCACGTCCGGCATCCAGATGTCCAGGAGAACCAGGCGCGGGCGAAATTGTTCCAGTTGAGCCCGGGCGCTGCTGCCGTTTTCAGCCGTAGCCACCTCGAATCCCTCATCTACGAGGATCTCGCTTATCAGGTTTCTGATCTCTGCCTCATCATCTACGACGAGAATTTTTTCGCTGTTCACAGTGCCCCTCTGGTGCTGGCGGCCGCGCTCTTCAGCGCGAATTTAGGTTTGTTCATCGGCAACCTTATGACAACACAGGCCCCCGGCGCGTCCGGGTTATTTCTGATCCAGACCAGCCCGCCATGCTCCTCTACAATCTTCTTCACGATTGCCAGTCCCAAACCGGTGCCTTTCTGTTTGGTGGTTACGTAAGGTTCAAATACAGTCGATATTATATCCTCGTTTACGCCGCTGCCGGAGTCGGTGATACGGATTTCCATGTAGTCCATGGCGGGTTGGTTGATGTAAGCAGTGGAGACCGACAGGATCAGGGCTTCCCCCTGCTTACCGGCATCGATCGCATTTTTGATTACATTGTTGAAGACTTGCCGTAGCCGGCCCGGGTCTGCGCTGATAACCGACTGATCTTCGGTAAGATTCAGCGTGATTGTAACACTTGAGTCCAGTTCTCTGTAGAGGTCGACCACTTCCTCCAGCAGGCGGTTCAGGTCCACGTCGCGCGGCGTCATGACCGGTACTCTGGCGTAATCGGAGAAAGCGTTGACCATGCCTTTCATGGTTTCCACCTGTTTGATGATCGTTGTGGTAAGCCGGTCCAGTGTCTCCGCCTGGTCCTGCGGAGATGACCTGAGATACTTGTGGCGCAATCTTTCCGCCGCCAGTTGTATCGGCGTTAACGGGTTTTTGATCTCATGGGCAAGCCGCCGGGCCATTTCACTCCAGGCCGCGTCGCGTTGTCCCTGCAACAATGCAGTGATGTCGTCGAATACGATGATATGGACCAGCGCTTTTTCCCGGGCCGGGACAACGGAGGTTCCCCGGCACATGAGTACCTGCCGGCCGCTTGCGCCAAACAGGATAACCTGCTGATCCCATACCGATTCGCCCTGGTCTATGTGCGATTGAAACAGGTTTTGGAGTTGTTCCAGGTGCTTATAGCGTTCGCATATCCGGCTGAATGAATGGCCGATAATTTCGCTGATGTCGATGCCCAGGATCCTGCCGCCGCTGATGTTAGCGGTGCGCAGGCATTTTTCAGCATCCAGAACCAGCACCCCGGACGACAGCCGTTCAAGTACGGCCTCCAGGTATTTATGCTGGGTTTCCGCTTCATCCTGGCTGCGTTTGGCCGCATCCCTGGCGCTGGCTATCTTGCGGGTCATGGTGTTGAACGAGGCGACCAGGAAGCCCAGTTCATCATTACCCGGCACCGGCAGCCTGGTATGGTAATCGCCTTCAGCCACTGATTTGGTTCCTTCCGCCAGGTCACGAATCGGCGCGGCCAGCCTCCTGGCGGAATAAAACGCAGCCCATACCGCGGAAAACATGCTGAACAACAGCACCATCGTCAATATCAGGACAAAGCCCAACTTGAGCTGCTCCCGGAGATACGACAGTTCCTCATACTGGATGAAAGCCGATTGTACGCTTTGCGCCAGATCGTTTACCCGTTCGGTCACAGGATATAAGGCCTGGAGGATACGCGGCTCGGTACCGAGCCCGGAATTCGGCACGTTGACCACTACGCGAAAGGACAGGCCGGCGTTTCTTATGGTGTCCATACCGATGTAGCTGTTGCCTTGCAACACCTGGAACAGGACGGTCTCGTCGGGCGAGTCCGGCACCAGGTTGTCTGGGTCTGTCGAACTGGAGCCCATTATGATCCCCTGCCTGGTCATTACGGTCAGTTCATCGGCGCCGCTCCTGCCCCGGAATTGGTCGATTTCGAAAGGGATCAACGCATCGCTGGTCAGCGAAATCTCTTCCGCCATCTTCTCGGACTGCCGGAGGAGTTCCTTCATACGGTTCTCCAGGCCGAGCCGGCTCAACTCGAGTGAATCCTCCAGCGCGCGTTCGACGCGCAAATCAAACCAGCTGTCGATGCCCCGGTACAGGAAATCCAGGGAAAAGTAATAGAGGATGAGCACCGGCGTGACCGACAGGATTACGAACATGGTGACCATGCGTACCGTCAACCGGGCGCCGGCGACTCGTTCCTTTGCCTGTTTGATCAGGCCGCGTATATTCAGGCCGATCAGTATGACCAGGGTCAGCAGACCGAGGATATTGAAAACCAGCAGGCCGGAATAAAGTTCGTCAAACTGTACCGGGTTCTGCAGCGCCTCGCTCAATATCAGCAGTGAGGCCAGCATGCAGGCGAACAGCAGCACGCCCGTCAGCAATATTAATCGTCCGCCGCGCAGCGTCATTCCCTGATTATCCACTGGCGCCATTGACTGTCCGATTGCCACTTATTCAATATGAGGGCAACAGGTTTTAACGGCGAAGGCAGGTTTTCCACGTTCAATTCAGCTTTGAGCAAACCGACCAGGGTTGCTTTATCGTCGCTAGTTTCGTTATTCAATAAATAGTAACGGTCAAGCGTACCCAGGTATTTTAGCGCATTTTCCAGTGTGTCGAATTGCCGCTGCCGGGAATTGCCGAGGTTGCTGACAATGTATACGTTCGACAGCGGCAGGTGGCCCAGTTTGAATTTGATGGTATCCTGCCGGTAAAGCCTGTCCCAGAGCCATTTACGTTGTTCCTTGACTTTGACAATAATATGTACGTCCAGGTCCACTCCATGATCGAGCGCCTCCAGCAGGTCGTCATGCAGGTTGAAATTTATCCGTGCGTCAAGGTAATAACTGTTTTCAACCAACTCTGAGGAGACGTGTTCGACGATTATCTCCTCTGCCGCCCGGGGACTAGTGGAGAGCAATATCAGCAATAACCCTGGAATCAGCGGGTTTAGTTTGGCCATGTTAGCAAGCGCAGGCCACAGGTCTTCATCCGCTGTCAATTGTACTGTGCTCATGATCAGACATCATTATATGGATATTTTTAACTCATGATCTACAATAATCAGGCAGTCAGGATTACCGAAAAAGCTATTTTACTGAAATGCGCCATACCCTCCGCCCGAGTGGCTGAAACAATATGAACAGACGCGTTTATTTCCCTGACGGAATGTCTGTCCCCGCGTTGGGACAGGGCACCTGGTGTATGGGCCAGAATCCTCTGAAACGTAATTCCGAAGCGGATGCCATACGTCTGGGGCTGGACTTGGGCATGAAGCTGATCGATACCGCAGAAATGTACCATGACGCGGAGGTCGTGGTAGGTAAAGCGGTGAAAGGCCGCCGTGAAGATGCTTATATAGTGAGCAAAGTGTTGCCCGGCAACGCGTCTCGCAAGGGCACGATCAAAGCCTGCGAGAAAAGCCTGAAACGAATGGGAGTTGAGTGCATGGACCTGTACCTGCTGCACTGGCCTGGCAGTTATCCTGTACGGGAGACCCTGGACGCTTTTGTAAGACTCCGGGAACAGGGAAAAATTGCGGCTTTTGGAGTGAGCAATTTCGATGTCTCAGAGATGGAGGAAGCCTGGGGATGTCCAGGCGGGACGGCGATTGCAACCAACCAGGTGTTGTACAACCTGGAGTGCCGCGAAGTTGAATGGGAGCTACGTGCCTGGTGCCAACAGCGCAAGGTGCCGCTGATGGCGTATTCTCCGTTGAACCGGGGGAGGCTGGCGGTCACGGCCCTGCGCGGCGTGGCGCAAAGGCACGATGCGAGCCCCCACCAGGTGGCGCTGGCCTGGTTGCTCCACCAGGACAACGTGATAGTCATACCCAAAAGCGCCAGAACCGAGCACATCGAGGAAAATTATGCCGCTGCCGGAATTTCTTTAACAAACGCAGACCTTGAAGAGATCGACCGGGCTTTCCTCCCTCCCAAAGGCGCATCGTCCCTGTTTTAAATCCCCCAAATTCATCCCTGGTTTTCCACGTTCAGTTCAGCTTTGAGCAAACCGACCAGGTTTGCTTATGGTCGATGTGGCTGAGAAATAGTCGAACCATTGATGGCCAGCAGTTTCTGTTTTCTTGGAATCCCAAGTGGAATTTGTTACACTGGGAAGGGCGTATAACGTTCATTAGCACGTTATCCGTTCATAATAACCCGGATATCTCACCAGTTCGCTTGTGGTCATCGGATAGTTATATGCTTTCAATACGTTCGCCGATTAATCCGCAGGTGGCCTGTAAACTGTCATGAAAATCAACCCGGCAGAGTTTCAGGATAAACGCATCAGTGATTATCTTTACTGGTATGCTGAAAAGACGCCCGGCAAGGAAGCCGTCGGTCTCGGGAAAGACATGCAAACTTATGCGGACCTGCTTGGGCGCGTGGAGGATTGTGCCAGGGGATTGATAGCCCTGGGTATCAAAAAGGGAGACCGGGTGGCAACACTCTCTCCGCCGCACCCCGATTACGTCGTCATTTTTCTGGCAACAACGGCAATCGGCGGGATTTGGCTGGGACTTAACCCGCGCTATACCCGCGCTGAATTAGAGCACGTGATTTCCGATGCAGAACCTTCCGTCATCTTCACTAGGTCGCGGATTGATAAACGCCGATTCTGTGAAGAATTGGATTATATCCGCGACAAGGTCCGGAGTGTCAAACGCGTTATCGTGCTTGGCAATGATTTTGTGCGCCCTCCTGACTGTTCTTACAACGATTTTCTTCACTACGGCGACAATGTCGGTGATGCCGCCCTTGCCGATGCACGAACTGCTGTCGCCAGCAGGGATGCGGCTGTCCTCGTTTATACGTCTGGAACGACGGGTAAGCCGAAAGGAGCCGTGTTGCACCATTACGGCGCCATTCGTCATGCGTATGTACAAATGTCGCTTCGCTCATCCGGCGACGTGAGACAGGTTAACGCTTATCCCAT
>JAAXHV010000289.1:0-4533 GCA_012270695.1 Gammaproteobacteria bacterium
AATTTTTTGATAGGTACTTATAAGGGGTCTCTGACTTGATCAGAGGTTCCCGAGTAATAGTTTCCTGCACTTGCAGGAGTGACAACTAATGAGCTTACAGTTGACCACCGAGCGCCGGTTTTATCTGCTTGTGACCCTGGCCTGCCTGTTGCTGCTGGGATTCGGATATTACCTGCAATTTGTCCGGGGTTTGGACCCGTGCCCGCTGTGTGTTTTGCAACGGGTCGCCTACCTGGGAGTCGGGGTTGTTTGCCTGGCAGGGTTCTTTCATGGCTCTGCAACCCGTATCTACAGCGCACTGGCGCTGGTTTGCGCGCTGGCCGGCGCTGCTGTTGCAGCAAGGCAGGTGTGGCTGCAACACCTGCCGCCGGAACGGGTGCCTGAATGCGGGCCGGGACTGGATTTCATCCTCCAGGCATTCCCGATTTTCGATGCGCTTAAATTGATCTTCACCGGGTCCGGGGAGTGCGCCGAAACGCTATGGACTTTCCTGTCCCTGAGCATCGCCGAGTGGAGCCTGTTCTGGTTTGCCGCATTGTCAGTCCTGCTGCTGTATCTCATGCTGAAACCTGAGTAACCTGGACAATTTGATAACAAGGAGGACCGTCCGGGCCCTGTGAGAGGGGACACCCATTAAAAATTTGACCCCAGCGGTCTTTAATGGAGCATGTTTTCGACTGGATTCCGGCCCCGGAACGGTGTAATCCGGGGGCAGATTACCTCAACCGCGAAAACCGCGCGGCATATTGCCGCTCAACCCGCGCATCATATTCGCCATGCCGCCTTTTTTGCTCAGCTTTTTCATCATCTTCTGCATGCGGTTAAACTGCTTCAGCAAGCGGTTGATATCCTGTATCCGGGTACCTGAACCGGAAGCGATGCGTTTTTTTCTGGAACCGTTTATCACCGCCGGAAAGCGCCGTTCTCCAGGCGTCATGGAGTTGATAATCGCCTCAAATCTGGCCAGCTCACGTTCCTGGCCGGCAATCCCCGTAGGCAACTGCTGCATTCCCGGCATTTTGTCTAACAGGCCGCTCAGCCCTCCCATGCTCTGCATCTGCCTGACCTGGTCGCGAAAATCATCGAGGTCGAAGCCCTTTCCTTTTTTCAGCTTCCTGGCGATCTTCTGTGCCTTTACCTGGTCTGTTTTTGCTTCCACTTCCTCAATCAGGCTCAATACATCGCCCATACCCAGTATCCGGGATGCGATCCTGTCGGGATGAAACAGGGACAATTCCGAGGTTTTTTCACCGGTGCCGAGAAACAGGATGGGTTTTCCGGTAACGTGCCGTACCGATAGCGCCGCCCCGCCCCGGGCATCGCCGTCCACTTTCGTCAAGATGACACCGGTCAGGTCCAGGGCCTCGTTAAACGCCCGGGCTGCGTTCACCGCGTCCTGCCCCATCATGCTGTCCACCAAAAACAAGGTATCGGAGGGGTTGAGCGCAGTGTGAATGCGTTGAATCTCCGCCATCATTTCCTCGTCGATGTGCAGTCTCCCCGCGGTGTCGACAATCAGGACATCGGCAAACCTGGCCTTGGCGTGTTGCAGCGCTGCGGCGGCAATATCTACGGGCTGCCGCCGCTCATCGGCCGGGTAGTATTCCAGCCGGTTTTCTTCCGCCAGCACCCGTAACTGTTCCAGCGCCGCCGGGCGATAAATATCGCAACTGGCCACTAGCACCGATTTGCCGTGCTTATCCCTGCACCAATTACCCAGCTTTGCCACCGTCGTGGTTTTGCCGGCACCCTGTAATCCCGCCAGCAGAATGACTGCCGGCGCCGGGACATTTAAATTCAGCGATGTTTGCTCATCGCCCATCAGGTGAATCAATTCATCCTGCACAATTTTGACAACGGCCTGTCCCGGGGTGAGACTGGCTGATACCTCCCGGCCCAGCGCCTGGCCCTCAACCCGCTCGATAAACGCCCTGACAACCGGCAAAGCCACGTCTGCCTCCAGCAAGGCCATGCGTACGTCGCGCAGGGCAGACGTGACATCAGCTTCCGTCAGACGCGCATGTCCTCTCAATTGCTGGATGATACGGCTGAACCGTCCGCTTAAATTTTCAAACATGTCTTCCTCTATTTATGGTAGGGTTAGATGCATCCTCAGCAGCCGGATCCTACATGGAAACCAATACTATAGTCAGTGTCGCCGTAATTTTACTCTATTTGCTCAGCGCATCCTGGCTGGTCTACAGAATATTTCATCAGCGACTGACGACGGAAGCATTTAACCACTCCATTGCTGCGCTTGCGGGGCTGGCGCTGTCAGGCCACGGCTTGATTCTTTACCGGGAAATCCTGGTTCAGACAGGTTTCAACTTGGGGTTTTACCATGCCTTCTCTCTCATAAGCTGGGTTATTGCCTTGCTTGCCGTCCTGACGGGTTTATTCAGCGCCATGAGTAACCTGGTTATCATCTTCTTCCCGATTGCCGCGCTTGCGCTGTTGCTGGAAATTGCCCTGCCCAGCACTAATATTATCCCCAGCGGCATCGCCGCCGGGCTGAAAATGCATATCCTGTTATCGGTAACAGCCTATAGTCTGCTTGCGATAGGCGCGCTGCAAGCGTTGATCCTTGCCTTTGAAGAAACCCGGCTGCGCAAAAAGCAACCCGGAAAAATCATGAATATCCTGCCTCCCATGCAAACCCTGGAGGAGTTGCTGGTGCAGATATTGACCATAGGCTTTTTTCTCCTCAGCCTGAGCCTGGCCACAGGTTTGATGTTCATGTACGACATGCTGGGACAGCATCTCTCCCATAAAGTGGTTTTCTCCATCCTGGCCTGGCTCATTTTTGCCGTTGTGCTCTGGGGCAGGTGGTCCCGCGGCTGGCGTGGCCGGAAATTAATCCACTGGACCCTTGGGGGTTTTGTCTCCTTGGTGCTCGCTTATTTCGGTTCAAAACTCGTACTGGAACTTATTTTACAGCAGACCTGACGGAACTTTGTCATTTGACCCCCGCCCCTGCCCAACAGGGGTAAATGTGCGCGGGAATGGCTGTGATGGTATGCCGATGGGATTCCCACTTGCGCCCCGCCATTGAATAAGTAGACAATATCCGTCCATTTCAAACTGAGGCTATGTCCATGGATGATGTTTCTCTATACCTGTTGTCGGGTATCCTTATCCTGCTGATCGGCATATCCGCATTCTTCTCGGGTTCCGAAACCAGCATGATGGCGGTCAATCGCTATCGCCTTCGCCATATGGCCAATGACGGACACAAGGGCGCCACCCTTACCGCCGGCCTGCTGGAACGTACAGATCGTCTGCTTGGCCTGATACTGTTATGCAATAATATCGTCAACTTTTACGCCGCTTCCTTAGGCGTGGTCATTGCGGTCAGGTTGATGGGGAATATCGGCTACGGAGTCGGGCCGGTGATACTCACCATTATCTTCCTGATTTTTGCAGAAGCCGCCCCCAAGACCGTGGCCGCGTTTTATCCGGAACGCTTTGCGTTTCCTGCATCATACGTCCTCAAGCCTTTAGCAGTCATCTGTTATCCTTTCGTCTGGACAATCAACCGGCTGGCCAATAAATTCCTGGCGTTGCTGCACTTCAACTTCGAAGGCGCTGAATCGACCAGTCTGTCGCGGGAAGAGCTGAGAACCACACTGGCGGAAGCCGGCAAATTGCTCCCTGCCCGGCACCTGGAAATGCTGCTCGGGATTCTCGACCTGGAGCGGGTAACGGTGGAAGACATCATGGTGCCACGTAATGAAATCACAGGGATAGACATCGATGATGATTTGGCCGAGAACCTGAACTATATCAGCCAGAGCTCGCATAGCCGCTTACCCCTGTACCGTGAAAGCCTGGATGAGATCATCGGTGTCATCCACGTGCGGCGTGTCATGCGCTTACTGAAAGACCCCCATGAAATCACCCGGGAAGACCTGGAACAGGTTGCTGAAGAGCCCCACTTTGTGCCCCTGGGCATGTCTCTTAACGCACAACTGCTGAATTTTCAACGAGCAAAAAAACGTCTTGGTTTCGTGGTTGATGAATACGGGACTATCCAGGGCCTGGCTACGCTGGATGATATCCTGGAGGAAGTCGTCGGAGAGTTCACCACCGATCTCCAGACCCACAACGTTGACATTGTCGAACAGGATGACGGGTCATTCATTATCGACGGCAGCGCCACACTGAGGGAGATTAACCGGCAACTGGACTGGGATTTGCCAGCCAGCGGGCCGAAAACCCTGAATGGCCTTATCCTGGAACGACTGGAGACCATGCCGGTGCCGGGTACGACCCTGAAGCTGGACAACTTCACAGTGGAGATTACCCAGGTTACAGAAAACGCGGTGAAATCGGCCAGGATAAAACTGCTTAAGTCTTGACGCGCACGGTGACGATATCCGCATCGGTGTACTGCTGATGGCGCACCGATGATGCGAAGTAGCGCAGTAATCGCAGTGAAATCTCGTGTTCGACTGCATCCTCGGAAGCCTGTCTACCGAGCAGGGCCATACGGTCTTCAATATTACTCGTGTCTGCCGCAGCGATAAATTCCAG
>JAAXHV010000289.1:4562-4949 GCA_012270695.1 Gammaproteobacteria bacterium
AATCAGCAGGGTTTCTTCGGCGACCAGACACAAGCGGTCGGCCGCCTCCGCGCTCCAGTCCTTGCCTGTAGCAAATCCACCCAGGAATTCCTTGACCCGGTCCAATGCGCTCATGTCCAACTCTGTTTCTATGCGGTGCCGGCGTGGGCCCGTCAGGTTAATGAACACCGTCAGCAGGATTGCCGTGAGGCCGCCGGCCGTCATGCCGTTTCCGAGCAGACCGCGGAGCCAATCGTTCAGGTACTCAGCAAAAAACAAGTCGTTCTGAAAACCCATACCCACCCAGAATGACACACCCACCAGGACAGCCTTGCGATAATCGACACCATCCTGTATGACGACCTGCATTCCCAGCACGAACAGAACCCCCAGGATCACAAGCAGGTA
>JAAXHV010000290.1 GCA_012270695.1 Gammaproteobacteria bacterium
CGGGTTTCGTCAACCTCGGCTGGATAGAGTTCGATGTACAGGGTGTCGGTGTCTGTAAAATACCGGACGTTCATGGCCTGAAAGCATCGGTGATAAGGGAATGTGCTTGTGCCCGACCTATTTCTCTTTGGTGTCGGATCCTGCGGGTTTTGGCAGCGGCTGTGCGGCCTGTGGCGGTTCTGCGGGCACCTGTGCGGTAGGAAGCACGATTGTCTTATTGACAGGTGCGTCCATTTTCATTGTTGCACCATCAGGGGATGTATCTGCTACATAACGCGGCATAGACAGTTCTGGCGCATCATCATGATTGGTTGGCTTGTCCGTCATCCTGTTTCTCCTTATGGTCCGACGACCTTGATTTAGCAGGGCCGGTATCTGAGCTTGTCTGCGGTTCCGGCGGCTTTGCCGGCTCCAATGCACTTTCGAACATGATAGAGGTAATCCCATGGACCAGTCCCTTGGGCAAGGGATCATCACGTTGGGGTCTGAATGACATTTCACACCTCCCTCTTGATGTCGTGCTGGCATCGCGCCGCCCAGCACAGCGGAGAGCCTTCCGAACTATGCGGGCTATCCAATTCTATCAGAACATCAATCGCTTCGATCCAGTCCGGCATGGCCAAGCTCATACTAACCGTGTTTGACTCTCCAGGTTCCAAAGCGATTCTCGAGTTGGTTCTCGAAATCTTGTAGTTGACGTTCCATGGAAATTCAATGGGAGATCCGGCTCTCTCCATGTAGGGCGCGTATTCGTTAACTTTTCGTTCTACGTCAGCATCGCCATATGGCGCCAGCACCTGAACTTGCCATGTAACTTCGGTGATTCGCACAGCCACCCTTGAAGTATTGGTCAATACGACTGCCGCGCTCAGCGCATTGTAGGCCGGACTGCACCGGCGACTGGAAACCAGTAAGTCGGTTGTGATGGCAGGCTCCCTGACTCTGAATATCTTGAAACGCCACCAGGCCAGGAAGAAAGTTACCAGAGCGATAATCAGGGGCGACAGATAGAAAACGAGTTGTGCTGTTAACGTTATCTTTTCGGACACTGTCATTTTGTCATTCCTGGCTGTCCTACCATTACGCCGCCATGCCCATCTCCCGCAACCTGGCTACCAGGTATTCCTGGGGCCTATCTCCCTTCACCCGGTTGCAGTGGGCGCAGAGCAGTTGCAGGTTTTC
>JAAXHV010000291.1:0-3681 GCA_012270695.1 Gammaproteobacteria bacterium
ACCTTCCTCAAAGGTTATGCCCATCATGCCCATCCCTATGATTTCAAGTCCCTGAAGTACGTGTTTGCCGGGGCTGAAAAGCTGCAGGATGATACCCGGAAACTGTGGCTGGAAAAGTTCGGCATACGCATCCTGGAAGGCTACGGCGCCACGGAATGCAGTCCGGTGATCTCAGTGAATACCCCGATCAGCAATAACCCCGGGAGTGTGGGAAAGCTGCTGCCGGGGATGCAAGCCTACCTGGCGCCCGTTGCCGGGATCAAGGATGGCGGGCGCCTGGTGGTAAAAGGGCCGAACGTCATGTCCGGTTACCTGCTGCACGGCACGGACGGGAACATCCGGCCGCCGCGCACGGAGCGCGGTGAGGGCTGGTACGATACCGGTGACATAGCGACAATCGATGATGAGGGATATATCAAGCTGCTGGGACGGGCAAAGCGCTTTGCCAAGATCGGCGGCGAGATGATTTCGCTCACCGCAGTGGAAGAACTGGCCGGAACCGCCTGGCCGGATTCCAACCATGCCGCCATCTCCCTGCCCGATGAGCGCAAGGGTGAAAAAATTATCCTGGTTACGGATCATGGCCAGGCCGATCGAAAGTCCTTCCAGCAAAAGGTGCGGGAATTGGGCTATGGAGAACTGTATATACCCAGAGAAGTCATACACATCCGCGAACTGCCGGTACTGGGCACAGGAAAAACCGATTACGTCACCCTCAGGGAACAGATATCAGGTAACAGGTAACAGACAGGGGCATGAATCCAGTCAAAAAAACCATTCCGTGGGTATGAAGGATAATGTTTTCTCTGGATTCCGGGTCAAGCCCGGAACGACGGCGAGAGCATATGCCAACTTTGAGACGGACCTGGGGAGCGGAGAGGTAGCCTGTGCCTGTTGCCGGTTTCCTATTCCCTGGTGCGTGTAAGTGGCACAAAACCGACTGGCAGGATATCTGTGACCTTGATCTCTCCGGATTGCTGTTTTTCCAATACCTGTAGTGATTGATACCCGTACAGCGGGCCGACCGGTATCACCATGCGTGCGCCGGTTTTCAACTGTTCTATCAAGGGTCGGGGCACCTCCTCGGGGGCGGCCGTCACGATAATCGCATCGAAAGGCGCGTGTTCCTCCCAACCGATGTAGCCATCTCCGATCCTCACAGTCACGTTATCGTAACCAAGTCGCGCCAGGGTATTCTCCGCCTGCCTGCCCAGTGTTTCAATGATCTCTATGGTGTATACATGGCGAACCAGGCTGGCCAGAACCGCCGCCTGGTAACCCGAACCCGTGCCAATCTCCAAAACGACCATGTCTTCATCCACCCTCATCAGGTGCGTCATCAATGCAACGATATAAGGCTGTGAGATAGTCTGGCCTTCACCGATGGGGAGGGGGTTGTTCAGGTAGGAGAATTTGCGCAGGGAGAGGGGTACGAATTCATGGCGCGGCACCCCCGCCATGGCCTGCATCACCGGTTTATCCAATGCCGCCACACCGGTATAGCCCCGGGTATCGACCACCATTGAACCGATTTCAGCAATCATTTCCCGGCGCGCTGCTTCATATCCCTGCTGCGCAAGCAAACCGCCGGAGAACGCTATTAAAATCAGAAAGCCGCAGGCCGCTATTCCCGCGCGGGACTGCCCGTGCATGCCGCAAGCAGGACCTGCTCTCCGGCTTATGCCACGCAGACCTGGGTCCATGTTGCTATTCCAGCGCAAGCAGGCCGCTATACAACTCCGCCACCTATATTGAGTACCGCACCCGTTATATAGGCGGAATCTTCGGAGGCGAGGAACACTGCCGCCCCTGCCACGTCATCGGGCACCCCAAATCTCTTCAATGGAATTTCCGCTATACGTTCCGAGTAATAGTCTTCATCCATTACCTCCCTGACAAATGCAGTGGCAATCCAGCCGGGCGCCAGTACGTTGACCCTGACCGCAGGGGCAACAGTCTTGGCCAGTGATTTGCTGAATGCCTGAATGCCGGCTTTTACCGTGGAAAACATCTGCGGATTGGTCCCCTGGTAACCGTGAACCGCCTGGTCCCAGGACATATTGATGATCACCCCGCCACCCTGACGTTGCATGACCTCGGCAACAGCCCAGCAACACTGGATTGTTCCCCTCAGGTCCACATCTACCAGTTTGTCGAGTTTCTGCCGATCCGTGAGCCCGGCGCCGCTACCCGTCAAAATATCCGCGCCGGCATTATTAACCCATACATCGATGCGGCCAAAGCCGGTGATGATCGCATCAAGCAGGTTGCGGATGCTGTCAGGGTCGGCAATATCCGCCTGGATGGCAACTGCCTGCCCGGAAAACCCCTGTATTTCCTTGACTACGTCCTGCGCCCGGCCTTCTGACTTGTTGTAATTGACAATTACGCGAGCCCCTTCTCCGGCATAAGCCAGTGCGATAGCGCGCCCAATCCCGGAACTTGCGCCGGTGATTACCGTTACCTTATCCTCAAGCCGCGCCATATACTGCATTGTACATCAGTTTTCAGTCATACCGTTATATCCACATCCGCTGCAGGTGTAACAACGCAGGCAGGGAAGGGCTGTTCAAGACCCGCGGGAATTACTGTGTCTGCCCTTATCTCGTGTCCTCTTCTGACCCGGTTGATATACTATGCCGATTAGATGATCTCCATAAGCGTCATTATCCCCAGTTATAACCGCGCCCACCTGTTACCCAGGTGCCTGAATTCGGTTATCTCCCAGGAGTATGCCCCTGTTGAAATCATCGTCGTCGATGACGGATCAACCGACTCTACCCGGGATCTGCTAAAGCGCAGTTATCCCGGGATAAGGTTAATCACGCAGGTAAACAAAGGGGTGAGCGCGGCCAGGAACGCGGGCATTAGCGCGGCAAAAGGCGATTGGCTGGCGTTCCTCGATTCGGATGATACCTGGTTTCCCGGCAAGCTGAGGCGGCAAGCGCAAACCATCGAGACATCTCCCGACAGCAACATCGTCCACACCGATGAAATCTGGATACGCAACGGCGTCCGCGTAAATCCCCAACGCAAACATAAAAAACACGGCGGCTCTATCTTCAAATACTGCCTGCCTCTTTGCGCCATCTCTCCTTCATCCGTCATGATTCACAGCCGCGTATTCGACCGGGTCGGCCTGTTCGATGAAACGCTGCCGGTGTGCGAGGATTACGATTTATGGCTGCGCATCTGCGCCCGGATGCCGGTATCATTTATCCCGGAACCCCTGATTACCAAGTACGGCGGGCATCCCGATCAACTTTCAACCCGTTACCGGGGGATGGACCGCTATCGAATCAGGTCGATCGACAGGGTCCTCAATGAAGTGGAACTGGAAACGTCCGACAGGAGAGCCGCAATCAATACGATGGTCAGTAAAATCAGGATTTATTTAAACGGCGCCAGGAAACACGACAACCGGATATTCGTCGGGGAATGTGAACAGTTACTGGCCCGCTACGCGGCTGAAGCGGGCTGACCCCGGCCCTGGCCCGGATTTCAGGCCGCTTGTTACTATCGGAAACAGGTTTGCTGTCAATACATGATGAGCTTATCCTCACTATGCTACCATGACAGAATGCGCTTGCTGCGCCCTTAAATGAAAAGGTCAATGCTCCATATCATCTGTGCACTGAAACCTGAGGCGCGGCCATTGCTGGATTATTTCTGCTTGCAGTC
>JAAXHV010000291.1:3832-4271 GCA_012270695.1 Gammaproteobacteria bacterium
ACCCTGGATAAACCCGACAGCAACTACCGGGAGGAATTATTCGACATGGAATGCGCAGGATTTTTCCAGGTCGTGACCGGATTTGCGACGCTGGAACTGGTACAGGCAGTGAAGATTATCTCGGATAATGCCGACCAACCCATGGACGGCGTCAACCCGGCCCTGATCAGCCGGTTGATGAAGCAAAACCTGCCTGCGATAGAAGAAATCATTCAGCAATTGCTTGCATTAGCGAAGCTGCAACAGCAGCTTAACGACCGGGGCGCGGACTACCACGCGATCATGAGGCGCCGGCATTTTACCGCCAGCCAGCGATATCAATTGCAGGCCGCGCTCAGAAAATGGCGCGCGCTGCATCCCGGAGACACGGGACTGGCCGAGCGCCTGGCCGGGAAGAAATCCGCCATAGAGATCCTGCGCTTCCTGCAGGACGAACTGG
>JAAXHV010000292.1:0-9024 GCA_012270695.1 Gammaproteobacteria bacterium
TGCGTCGCCGGGCTGCGGAAAGGTATGGCGCACTGCTCGAAGACCTTGTCGATGTCCCGGTAATCCATCAGGGGCGCGCCTCTGTCTGGGCACAATATACGGTAAAAACAAATGAACGTAATGCAACAGCGGAGAAATTAAGCCAGCAAGGTGTACCGACCGCGGTCTATTACCCCAAACCCCTGCACTTGCAAACTGCTTACAAGGACTATCCGAGGGCGCCGGATTTATCCGTGTCCGAACGACTGGCGTCGGTGGTGTTGAGTCTGCCCATGCACCCCTACCTGGAGGAGGACGCGCAAACCCGCATCGTCAATAGCGTTAGCCAGGTATTTCCCTGACTACTGGAGTAAGGCATCACCTCAACCCGACACGAGGCACAGGGTCTTTCAGGTCGGCAGCAGTTTTTTATAGAGCGAGACCAGTTTCTCGGCTTCGGATTCCCAGTTGTAGTATTTTTCAACTGCTTCACGGCCGCGCCGGCCCATGGCCTCTGCTTCAACCGGGTGGTCGAGCAGCCACTGCATGGCCTCGGCGACGGCTCGGGGGTCCAGTGGGTTGACCAGCAAACCGCATCCCGCGTTGTCTACAATACGCCGCCACAGGGGGAAATCAGATACGATAACCGGTAGACCCACGGACATATATTCGAACATTTTCGTGGGATAAGCATCCAGATATTTTTGCGTCGGATGCAAGATAACCAGCCCGCCCCGAACCCTGCCCAGTATCTCTGCCACCTGCTCCCGGTCAGCCCAGCCAAGGAACTCTACTCGTTGCCAACCGGCCAATGATTGAATTTCTGTCCGCAGGCTGGTCGGCTGGAAGGCGCCGGCGAGACAAAGCCGTGCGTCCTGTCCCTGTTTTCCGCTCGTGCAGCTTATCGCTGTTATCATTTCGTGGATACCGCGTATCCTGGTTATCCCACCGATATAAGCAAAGTGTGGGGGCCGACTTTGATAGGGTTTATCCTCTGTCCTGACAAGCTCATCCAGGATGGGAAAGTTCTGAACCAATGTAGTCTTTCGAGGCGGAAAGCGCTCGGCGATTTTCGGTTCTGCCGGCACTATTGCATCAAATACGCGCGCGGCCAGCCATTCAATGACTGATACGGCCCAGGAGACCGGCTGTCTCGTGACTGCCGGCAGCCAGTACTTGGTTAACACCTGGCGCGGCAAGTCCTCGTGTACGTCGTAAACCACCCGGTAACCGAAACACTTCAACACAAGCCCTAATGTGATCAGTTCCGGATCATGAAAATGCACCACCAGGGGCCGCAACCCATGCACCGCGCGCCACATGCGCCGGACCCCCAACGTCATCCTTGCCAATCGTCCGGAGGCTGGTGGGCCGATATCGATTATGCGTATCTTGCCACCTGCTTCGCGGCAATCTCCTTTACCGTCCTGGACGAATAATGCGACCGGTGCAGCAAAAGTCTTTGCCAGTGACCCTGCTTCTCTTACGTGAATCCGGGTGTCAGCGCGGGGATGGGCACTGGTTATATGGGCAATTTTTATCCGTTCCATAGCGGTGTTGACTATGCTGTCCGATTGCTTGCAATCGTACTCAACCTGAATGAACTCAATGCCTGCAACAGATAGAACAGACACCCCGACACTGACAGGAAAATCACCAACAAGACCGGGTCCTGGTTAATCCACCCCAGGATCAGGGATAATATCACCATCAGCAAAAACAACGACTGAAGCATTAAAACCAGCGCCAGTTTTTCTCTTATGAACAGAACGCCGCCCAAGGGAGCGCATACCAGCCTGAACAGCGCCATTGGCGCCAGTATCGTTGCGTAGAGTCCCGCTTCACGCCACTCCTCACCGAAGACAAAGGCAAATATTTCCGCACCGAACAACATTAACAGCAGTGTCGGTGGTAACCCGATCATAACCAGGGATGACAGGGTTTTGATGAAAACCGGCCTGCATGTGCCGTGTTCTTCCAGGCTTTCCATCGCCTTGTTCCTGAATACTTCCAGCATGGCTTCACCCAGCACCGAGATTGGCATCATCAGTATCCTGAACACCAGAAAATACAGGCCGGCGACAGCGCTGCTGAATATCGCCGGGATGATAAGGTAGGGCATTTGCAGCGACAGTATATTCAACAGGCTTGCCGGCGACCCCAAAAACGGGAATTTTCTGTATCTCCTGATCAGCGCATATTGTTTAACCCGGTTGAACCCGGGTAGTTTTACACTGTGTTTTATTCTGCGGAAGATTAAAACCAGCGACACCGCCCTGCCCAGGCAGTCCGCCAAAGCCAGTCCTGGGACGATTTTCGTGGCAACCCCGACAACTACCTGGAGGGCAGATATTGAGCCGCTCTGGATAACCCGCGTCTGACTCATCAGTTCATAGTGTTTCTTCCTGTTCAGCCAGTGCAACAAAACCTTATAAACGGAAAAAAGAAAAATGCTGAATGGCACGATATACAGCCAGCTCTTGATTTCAGGCTGCCCCGTAAGTTCAGCAATCTGCTGCCCCCAGATAACAATCACGAAAAGAGTCAGGATGCTGAATACGCCCGAGATGGCAAAGCTGACCAGTGACAACCGTAGCGCCTCGCTGTCTTTTCTGGCAATCAGCACAGCCATTTCAAGTCGTCCGGTTGCGATCATGGTCCCAATGGAGATCAAAGCCATATAAACGGCAAATAAACCGAATTCAGCTGGGGAGTAAATTCGCGTCAGGACCGGCGTGATAACGACCGGAATGGCTTGCGCGACCGTCGTGCCCGACATTAAGGTCAATACGTCGCGCGCGTATTCCGATTTAACCCGCGGGTTGGGAAGCACTCAAATGATACCTGTCGTATAGGGAATTCAACTTCGGTGGCTTGCCGAATTGACCAATGCCTGGGCGAGGACTCCCCAGCCCAGCGCAGGCAGGGGCCAATAGACCGATTTGGCAGCGACAACCAGCAGCAAGCACACAAAATTAATCATCAATGCAAAGGTCCAGAGCGGCGTATCCTGTTGTTGCAAGACAACTTTCCAGGCCGGGATGGAGAGACCGACCAGGGTCAGGGAGGCGTACATAAGAAAACCCACGAGACCGTAAGTGACCCAGGCTGACAAGGCGTTGTGCGCATATCTGCCGGTGTGGTTTCCGGTAACGTGTCCGCCAAAGTTGCCGAGCAGCGGCTGTTCGGCAATCTGCTCGAGGGCAACCTGCTGTAGATACTGCCTGCTTATCCAGGATTTTGAGGAAGTAAGATCAAGCGCTTGAACGATACGGTGGGGGTGGGGCGACTTGGCAGGGGGGGGCGCGGGAGCAGGAGCTGCCAGAGACTCATCTGCGGCCGGGGCGCTGGCAGGCTTACCGGAGTTGGCGGCTTTGTCTGCTTCTTCAGAGGACGGAAGCTCGATAAATGCCAGCAGGCGAGCTGGTGCCTCAGGTTTGGCCAGCACCACCAGTTCCAGGCACAAAAGTGCGAGAATCAGGAAATACCTCGGGTTTTTTATCCCCAGAATGACACATAAACCCACAGACAAAGCCAGGAAGGCGTAGAAATCCGAGCGGCTTGCCAACAGGAACAGGACAAAAACGCCGGCAAGGATAAAGAAAGCTCTAGCCTTGAGCGTAGTGAAGACCGCCAGCAGGAACAACAGGGTAATCAAGGCACTACGGGCATATCCCTGGTAGGTGGAGACGTCGGTTGTGTTTCCATAAACACTGCGGGCAATATAGATATCAGCGCCGGTGCTGATTGAGAAATTCACCAGGAAGGCCAGGATAATGAGGCAACTGATGAAAAATGACCAGCGCAGGAAGCTGGCTTCCAGGGGCAGCAGTAAGCCGATAAGAAACAGGCAGGACCAGAGGATGATCGTCTCTACGGATTGCAAACTGGCCTTTGTTATATAATCACCATCAAGAAGCAAATAATGGGCAAGCGTCCAGGCCGAGGTATACAATAAAAATGCCAGGACAAATAAGACATAATAGTTTTTCGCGACCTGGGCCAGCCAATCCGTATTCCAGGCTAGTAGCGCCAGGAATACCAGGAGCGTCCCGAGCGAGACGTAACCAAACAATCCGCCGGCAAAAGGCGGAATAATGTCCATGGCCACAAGCTGATGGTAGAACAGAAAACCGGGGAATAGTAAAAAGAAACCGGCAACCGCAATGATTGATACAACGGTCCCGGGCTTGCCGGAATGATCCAGGTGGTTGCTGAATATAGCGTCAGGTCGCATCAGGTTGTTCCGGATAGACAAGTAATTTCAGTCATGGCCAAAAGTCCCAAAAACCCTTAGTGGGAGCTTTTGGTAGCGCAACGTCATTATAAATCATGCTTGGCAAATCTGTATGGATTATCAACCACTATGCCCAGTCACCTGCCGGGTCGGGAGGCACGCGGCATTTTGACCTGGCAAAGCGCCTGCATGAGCTTGGCTGGAAAACCTGGATATTCGCTGCCAGTGTTGAGTTGAATACCCAAAGACAAAGGTTGGGCCGAGAGGAGCGCCTCAGGTCTGAAATCCATGCTGGCGTTCATTTCCGCTGGCTGAAAACCCCTCCGTATCAAGGCAGCGGGTTTGGGCGTATCATCAATATGATGGTATTTTCATGGAAGATTCTCAGCAAAACCGCGACAAAAGACCTGGAACAACCTGCTGTGATCATCGGTTCAACCGTGCATCCGCTGGCTGCAGCCGCCGCCGTCCTGTTGGCGAAACGTCACAAAGTCCCGTTTATTTTTGAAGTGCGCGACATCTGGCCGGAGACCCTGGTTGCGTTGGGCCATACTCGCCGGCACAGCCCTGTTGCTGTTTTGCTTGGAATGCTGGAAAAATGGTTGTGCCGGCAGGCGCACTGCATCATTTCAGTTATTCCGGCATACGAGCATTACCTGAGGGAACGCAATATCAAGGCGCCCCAGGTTATACATATACCCAATGGCGTCGACCTGGACAACATTGGCAACGTCGTTCCCTATAACAAACGGGACCCGTTTCGGCTTACCTACCTGGGCGCCCATGGCACGGCAAATGATCTGATGACCTTGCTTCGGGCTATGGAGATGATTGAGCTGGAGTACCAGTATGCCGCAATAGAATGCCACCTTATTGGCGCCGGTCCCATGAAGCCGGAACTGGTGGATTATTGTGCCGCGAGGAGCTTGCAACAGGTATTTTTTCATGGTCCCGTTGCCAAGAGCGACATCGTCGCCACGGCAGCGAATACGGAAGCGTTTGTTTTATGCGCTAGAAAACTGCCATCGCTGTACAAATATGGAATAAGTATGAATAAGATTCCAGATTACATGGCAATGGGCCGTCCTGTTATTATCGCACTGGAAGCCGCCAATAACCCCATCCTGGACGCGCAAGCCGGGATTTGTGTAAGGCCGCAATGTCCTGAACAACTGGCAAACGCTATAATCAGGATGGCGGGAATGAGTGAGGCGGAGCTGCGCGAGATGGGATTGCGGGGGCGCCAATATGTTGAACAGAAGCACAATATGAAAACTCTGGCAAAACGTTTGGCTGACGTTATGGACCAGTGTCTGGAGGATTAGGCAGAAATAAGCGTGTGCGCTTGAGTTGCTTTCTTCTCTATCTTCAGCACGTGGCTCATCAGAGAGGGAATTCCTGCATGCCAGATGGCTTCGGATGTTGGCGGACGCCAGACGTAACCAAACCCGGCCAGGGCGCGGCGTTTTGCCGTGATCAAGGTACGCCTCTCTGATTTCTTCTCCGGCAGCTCGCCTTCGGCTTGCAGGTGCGCCGCAATGACTTCATTCAGCAGGTGCTCATCCAGTGCCTCCAGATCGTCATACTTAAGTGACACGTCGGCTGCCAGGGGCTGCAAACCAGCGTCTTCTATCTCTTCACGCACCGGTTCGTAGTAGGCGACCCTTTCCGCCTTAAACACCGGCAGCGCTTCTTCCAGGATATCGGCGTCAATCCGGCGAAGCGAACCAGTCAGCTCCTCTTGACCCTGCAAGACGTCTGTTAGCGCCTTGCCCCAACGTTGTAGGAAGTACGGGTAACGCTGGCTCTCCTCGATGACTGTCCCCAGGACGTCTTCATCCACCTCGATTCCGTGTTCCCGGAAGGGCTCCAGCAGTGCGTTCCTCGCTCCTGCCTCTTCCAGCAGACCAATGCCCAGCTTGTCTGAACGGTTCCAGAAAGAGGCACTCATGCCACTGAGCCGGTATTGCAGACCCGGCGTCCCCCCCAGGATCAACAGGAACGGGGCTTTGGCGCGTACTTTCTGGCTGGTGTTCAGTAGTATCTGTCCTACTTCCGGCGTCAGTGTGTGTGCCTCGTCCAACAGTACCGCCAACGGACGCTTACGACAGCGGGCAATCAGCAGGTCCGTCAGTGTGCCCGGGTTATTGTCCAAATGCCACTTGAAACTTACTATCCTGGCGTTGGCCTCGACCTCATCGGGCAGGCGTCCCCAGTGCTTGGGTGGAGCAAGTCTGTTGGCCAGATTATCCAGAGTTTTAACTTCATCCGGTGTCAGCCAGACCGCGTCCAACGTTTCATCCTGCTCGCATTGCGCTTCGAACCAGCGCATGAGGACAGTTTTACCGTTGCCGCGAGGGCCAATAACGATGACATTCCCGGCTGCGCCCTCTCCATCCCGCAACAGGTCCAGTGGTTCACGCAGCGCTTGCTTTTCCATCTCGCGCCCCGCCAGATAAGGTGGTTCCCCTCCATCACTCGGTTTGAACTTCGGATAGGTCAATCTGCCGCTCATAACAGACAATATAGTATTATTCTTGTCGTTCAAACAATTTAATCAATCAGAATTATATTGAAAAGATATCAGTATACTGAATAAACAAATGGAAATGTTGGGGTATGATCCCGTTTTGACAGAAAATCAAATTTGATAACGAAACATGTACCTGTCGGCAAAAAGGTTGTTTGATCTGGTTTTCAGTCTGGTCCTGATAATCTTGCTGGCGCCGCTGTTCGTCCTGCTGTCCCTCATGATCTACCTCGACCTGGGTAGCCCGATACTGTTCCGGCAGCAACGACCGGGTTTGCGTGGTGTGCTCTTTACCTTTTTCAAGTTTCGGACTATGGACAATAAGACGGATGAAAACGGAAACCTGCTGCCTGATGGCGCCAGGCTGAGCAGTCTGGGCAGTTTTCTGCGCAGAACCAGCCTGGACGAATTGCCCCAGTTTTTTAATGTGATTAAAGGCGATATGAGTCTCATCGGGCCAAGACCGCTGTTGATGGAGTACCTGGAACTGTATACCGATGAGCAGATGCGCCGGCATGAAGTCAAGCCGGGGATCACCGGCTGGGCGCAGGTCAACGGCCGTAACGCCATAACCTGGGAAGAAAAATTCAGGTTGGATCTCTGGTACGTCGATAACCGCTCTTTTTTGGTAGACCTCAGGATCATCCTGTTGACGATAATAAAAGTTGTAAAAAAAGACGGAATAAATCAGGAAGGGATGGCGACTGCAGAAAAATTCAAGGGTTTAAACTCATGACCTCATTGCTGATTTTCGGTGCGGGCGGCCATGGAAAGGTGGTAGCGGAAACTGCAAGAGCTATGGATAATTGGCAGGAAATCGTTTTTGCAGACGATGCTTATCCTGGGGTAAAGGTCGTGAGTGGTTATCCGGTTATTGCTGATTTTTCGGATGCCAGGTCATTGGATGGAACCCATCCGGACGTCATCGTAGCCATCGGCGATAACCACAAACGCGCGGAATTGACAATGCAGCTTCAGGCATCGGGGTTTAATCCGGTTATACTGGTGCATCCTGCGGCAGTGGTGGCGGAGTCCGCCCGTATAGAAATGGGCACGGTAATTTTTGCGCAGGCAGTCGTGCAGGCCGATGCCCACATCGGGCGCGCCGTGATCATCAACACCGCGGCGACGGTGGATCATGATTGCGTCATAGGTAAAGGAGTTCACTTATCCCCCGGCGTTCACCTTGGCGGTGAAGTCAGAGTGGATGATTACAGCTGGCTGGGCGTAGGCGCAGTGGTCATCAACCGGGTCACTATCGGGCAGGAGGTGATAGTTGGGGCCGGTTCCTGCGTGACCGGTGATCTACCCGATAAGGTAACGGTGGTTGGTGTGCCCGCCCGCCCGCTTCGCAGGCATTCACCGGCTGACTGATACCGATAAACTGAATACCATGCTGCCTGCTCTCCCTACCTGGCCGGTCTACAGCGAAGCTGAAAAAACAGCTGTCGCCCGGGTGCTGGAAGCGGGACTGGGAAATTACTGGTACGGTCAGGAAGGGAAAGCGTTTGAACGGGAGTTTGCCGCGTATTGCGGAGTGCGTCATGGCCTGGCCGTCGCCAACGGCACCGTGGCCCTGGAATTGTGTTTGCGTGCATTGGGGGTCGGCGCCGGTGACGAAGTGGTGACGACGCCCCGGTCGTTTATTGCCACGGCCAACAGCATCGTATTGTGCGGCGCCAGGCCGGTCTTTGCGGATGTTGACCCGAACAGTCAGAATATCTCGCCGGCATCCGTTCAGGCTGCCATTACCGCTGACACGCGGGCGATACTGGCGGTGCACCTGGCCGGTTGGCCCTGTGACATGACCGGGTTGAGGGCACTGTCCGAGGCAAACAGGCTTTATCTCATCGAGGATTGCGCCCAGGCCCACGGCGCTTCCGCAGACGGGGTTAAAGTCGGCGCCTCAGGACATATCGCCGCATTTTCCTTCTGCCACGACAAGATTATCTCAACCGGCGGGGAAGGTGGTATGCTTATTACCGATGATGAGGAACTCTGGGCAAAGGCAGCCGCCTTCAGGAATCATGGCCGTGACCCGAGGAGCATGCCGGAGGCCAGTCACGACTATCCCTACCCGCACGGTTCGGTCGGCAGTAATTACCGGATGACAGAAATGCAATCGGCAATAGGCAGGCAGCAGTTAACCAGGTTGGACCCGTGGCTGGAAGAGAGAAGACGCAACACCATGCTGTTGAGGAATGCCTTGAGCGATATGGATGTTATCCGCTTACCGACACCTGCAGAAAATATCAAACACGCGTATTACCGGTTTTAT
>JAAXHV010000292.1:9064-17194 GCA_012270695.1 Gammaproteobacteria bacterium
AGAGGTATACCCTGCGATAGCGGGATCTGTCCCGAGATTTACCGGGAACCGGCTTACCAGGGCGGATTCTCCCAAGCGCACCCCCGGTTATCTTGTGCCAGGGAACTGGGGGAAACTGCTGTTGCATTTCCCGTGCATCCGGGTATAGGTGATGAACTCATGGAGGCCATGGCCGCTTCCATTCGCGCAGTGCTGTCAATGGCCAGTTGAGCCATGGCTTTCAATAAGCTTATCAACGGCCTGAAAAATTCCCAACCTGTATTGCGGTTACATATCCGCACCGGGGTATTCTTTCACGATGTCCTGATGATCCCCGTAGCCTGGTATCTCGCCTACTGGTTGAGGTTCAACCTGGGCGCTATTCCTGAAAACTCCCTGCAGGTGGCGACGCTCATGTTGCCCGTAGTGGTCCTCTGCCAGTCATTCAGTTACGTTATTTTCGGCTTGTATCGCGGTATCTGGCGCTTTGCCTCCCTGTATGACTTTATCCGTATCGGCAAATCGGTTTACGTCGGGGCATTGATTGCAACCCTGGTGATATTTGCCGTTACCAGGATGGAGCATGTACCCAGGTCGGTGATACCGCTGTATATCATTTTGCTGTTCATTTTCCTCGGCGGGAACAGGGCATTATATCGCGCCCTGAAAGATCGCCGTATGAGGATCGGGGGTGGTAAACGGGTCCTGATTATCGGCGCCGGCGAGTCTGCCCAGATGCTGGCGCGGGATATGTTGCAGCATGCCCAGGGCGAATACCTGCCCGTAGGCATGATCGATGATAATCCCGACAAGCTTAATCGGGAAATTCACGGGATAAAGGTGTTGGGCGCTTTCGAGCAAATTCCCCTGGTGGTAAAGAAACAGTCCATAGACCTGATTGTCATTGCTATTCCATCACTGTCATCCGAGAGAATGCAAACGCTGGTTGGCATCTGTGAAAGCACCGATACGGCGTTTAAGACCTTGCCTAAACTTGAGGACCTGATTTCAGGACAGGTAACCGTCAGTTCCATCCAGGAGGTCTCTATTGAGGATCTGCTGGGAAGGGAAAAAATCGAACTGGACCGCGCTATGATGCGGGTTGGCTTGTCCGGCAAGGCGATCATGGTGACCGGCGGTGGCGGTTCAATCGGAACAGAACTATGCCGGCAGGTTGCCGACTTTGAGCCGGATGCATTGATCGTTTATGAACGGAGTGAGTCCAGCCTGCACCGGATACAGAGAGAACTGGAAAACCAGTATCCGCAACTCAACCTGGTAACGGTATTGGGTGACGTATGTGACCGGCAGTTGCTGGAGGGTGTTATGGAACAGTATCGGCCTGATATGGTATTCCATGCGGCCGCGTATAAGCACGTGCCCCTGTTACAGGCGCATCCCGCCCAGGCCGTGAAAAACAATATTGTCGGCACCCGGATCACGGCCGAGGCCGCCGCTAAATTCCATTGCAACAAATTCGTGTTTATTTCCACTGACAAAGCGGTCAACCCGACCAGTATCCTTGGGGCAACCAAGCGTGGGGGTGAGATTTACTGCGAGGGCATGAATGCGATTTCCACCTCGCGTTTTATTACGGTCAGGTTCGGTAACGTGCTGGGGTCGGACGGCAGTGTAGTCCCGCTGTTCAGGGAACAGATACGGTCGGGTGGGCCGTTGACGGTGACCCATCCTGGTATGACCCGCTACTTCATGACCATAAGAGAGGCGTGCCAGTTGATCCTGCAAGCCAGTGTCGTAGAAGACGAGGGCGGGATTTACGTACTGGACATGGGAGAGCCCGTCCGCATCGACTACCTGGCTGAGCAGATGATCCGTTTGTCCGGCAAAGAACCCGGGGAGGACATTGAAATTCGGTATGTGGGCCTGAGGCCGGGGGAAAAACTCTATGAAGAGCTGTTTTATGATAATGAAATAAAGGAAAGGACGAGGAATAACAAGGTATTCCGCGCAAGACATGTCCCGGCCGACTGGCGCCTGGTCAAGCAGGCGGTTGCCCGCCTGGAACAGTCTGTTGCAAATGTGGAAGATGACGAGATTAAACGAACACTGGCCGAGCTTGTTCCTCAATACAAAGATGATGATCCCCCTGGTGCCGTCGGTGTCCAGGTCCGACAGACTGCCAGCCCCGATGGAGATGTGTGACAGTGGCCGGCGAGATAAACAAGGCTGTATTTCCGATTGCAGGGCTGGGAACGCGTACCCTGCCAGCCACGAAAGTGCTCGCCAAGGAGATGTTGACCCTGGTAGACAGACCGATTATCCAGCATGCCGTTGAGGAAGCGCTCAGCGCCGGCATCAGAGAACTGATATTTGTCACTGCGGAAGCAAAGCAGATCATCCGCGATCATTTCCAGCCCAACGTGAAACTGGAAAGGGAACTGGCGCTGAGGGGGAAACAGGAATTGCTCGAGACTGTCAGGAGTATCCCACCGGAAGGCATAAGCTGCCGTTATGTCACACAACATGAACCCCTGGGGCTGGGCCATGCCGTCTTGTGCGCCAAACCGTTGGTCGGGGACGAGCCGTTCGCGGTTATCCTGCCCGATGACCTGATTTACCACGATGAACGCACCTGTTTACAACAGATGGTGGAGATTTACCGGGAGAAAAACGCCAACGTGGTGGCGGTGGAGAACGTGGCCCTGGAACGGGTATCCCGTTACGGGGTCGTCGAGACGGTCAGTGACCGGGACGGCGCCAAAAAGATGAAGTCTATTGTGGAAAAACCCGCCCCGGATGAGGCGCCCTCGACCCTGGCGGTGGTGGGACGCTATATCTTCACGCCTGCGATCATGGCGTTACTGGAAACCACGCCAAGCGGCGCAGGGAACGAGATCCAGTTGACCGATGCCATCGCCGCGCTGCTCGGAACAGAAGACGTATACCTGTGTGAATTCCAGGGCCGGCGTTACGACTGCGGATCGATCCTGGGATATATGCAGGCAAACGTGGAATATGCTCTCAGGGATGAGGCCATCGGCGCGGAGTTCCAGTCGTACCTGGCTGAGTTGGTGAAAGATTAGATGCGCAGGTCGGAGGCCGCTGAACCTGGTTGGTCACCTCGTAAGGTTCCCTATAGTTTCATTCGTTTGAAGAGCCATTCGGGAAGTATGCGAATAGCGAACATAATCAGTCGCCAGATACGGCGCACATAGACCACATTGCGGCGTTTGTGGATTGCCGCGGTGATTGCAACAGCAACTTCTTCAGGTGTTGCTGTCAGGTATACAGGCAATTTGATTCCGTCGGTCATGCGCGTAGAGACAAACCCGGGTTTGACAGTCATGACGTGAATACCAGTGTTGGCAAGCCGGTTGCGCAGGCCGGATAGAAACGCGTTAAAACCCGCCTTGGCAGAACCATACACGTAGTTTGCAGCACGTCCTCGATCTCCGGCGACAGAGCTGACGCCCACCAACATACCACTGCCTCGTTGTTCGAAGCGCGCTGCAAGCAGCCCCATCAGCAACGCGGGGCCGATGTAGTTAGTACGCATTACCATCTCTGCTGCAATAGAATTCCGTTCACTTTCAGACTGATTCCCAAGCAATCCAACAACGCAAACTGCGATGTCTGGCAAGGAGTCGAGTGTGTCGAGTAGTGAGTGTCCGAAATCCTCATCCAGCAAATCACAATTATACGACGTCACCTTCATTCCTGTGCGTACTCTAAGGTCGCCGGCTTCCCACTTAAGTTGCTCCAGGTTGCGCGCCGCGAGTTGCATAGTATGCCCATTACTTGCCAGCTCACGTGCAATGGCGCGTCCAATATCTGATGTGGCCCCAATGATTAATGCAGTTTTATTATTCAATTCCCTAACCTCGGGCTAACTTTAACAATCACACCATCGGTCAATTCAGCTACCGGCTCCAGTCCCGGTAAGTCACTAAGATAAGAAGCATTGTAGTCATAACGTTTAGTAAGATACTCACGATTAAACCAAACTATGTATGTGTTTTCTGACAAGATATGCTGAGTTTCTGTCCATTCAGCCAAAACGTCAATATTTCTGGGCAGATAGCGATATGAGGTTGTTTGAATATGGTCAGAATTGATGTAGATGGCATGTGGTGCGTTGCTGTAAATCCGGCTTGGCCTATATTCTTGTAAATATTGTAATGTTTGAGACTTACGCCAGACTTTTGACCTGTAGCCGTAATTATCTATGGTCTTCCCCATGTTAATTTTTTTCACAATGGTATGCCCTGCCAAACCTGCCCATAGTAAAAGAACGATGACCACGATGGCAGGTAGCATAGATACTACTGCGCTTATGGATGACACACGCTGGAAACTGCCGTACTCTCTGCAATAGGTGAACAGTCGATCAATCGTGAACAAAACCAGGACAAGGAGAGAGAGATATGCTGGAGATAAGAGTCGATGATGCAATGGGTCCATTTTGCTAGTGGTTGCCGCCCATAGCATGAAAATCAGATAAATAAATCCAAACATGCCGAATACCAGAATGAAATTCTTATCCCGCGATTTCCCTGCATTCCTCCACCATGAAGTAGTGATACAACCCATTAGTATCACTAAAACCAGCAGGATGGTTATCGTTACCGGAACGGCAATCGGTTGAAATAACGTCGTAAATTGAGGTGAGTTTTGCCACCATTTTATCAATGTGTTAAGCGCCAAATAAACGTTATCCTGCAAAGCAGTTTCAGCAGGCTGCCTAGTGCCTGTTAGTGTTCCTAATACCATAAAGTTTCGCATCAGCCATACACTCAGTGGCGCCATGGAAATCAATAGATATAACCCTAGGCGCTTCAACTTCTCTTGAAATATCACCCCGTGTTGGAGTGCCAACAGGGTAATGGAAGTGATTATCAGTGTAATGCCTGCATAACGAGTCAAACAGGCAAGAGCTGTAAACATCGCAGCCAGGATCAAGGATGAACGTTTTTCCTTACTCAAATACTTATCCATCCAGATGAGAGAGAGCGTTAGAAAAAGGATAAAGGCAGGTTCGGACCAGACACTTGATGAAACTTGCCTCAGAGGGGCGGCAAACACAATGGCAAAGCAACCCCATAATATCAGGAAGGTGGATTTAATATATTGTGTTAGCCGGTGACCGACAACGAAGGTAGTGATCCCTAAGATGGTGGCATTGAGCATACCGGCGATATCTAGTGGGTCAAAAAAAGAAAGGCTGAACAACGAGAGTAATATGGGATATCCAGGCGGCCAGGTGGCGACAGGATTGCCATTCCAGGTCACATAACCATCTCCATCCAATAGATTTCTGGATAATGCTATATAATTTATAGAGTCCGGGCTTACGTACGGCCCACGACCAGTTTGGCTGAACAAAATCAGGAATGTTCCCGACAGCGCAATAACAGCAAGCAACGGTGTGATGCCTACCAGTCGGTAATGGGCTATGCGTTGGAAGCTATCTGGTATTTTTGTGAGTTGCATTTTAGTAAAATGGTTCGAGCATGAATCTGCAACATGCGCTGTTCTAACCTTTATAATGCGAGCCTGCGCGATAGCGCGGAGGCAAAAAGAGGCACAGAACCCGCCGCCTCTGCCCTTACCGTCATAAAGTCATCATATTGGGGGTAACCTTGACGTACCATATCTGGTGTGCAACAAGCGTCTTTGGCAAGATATACGCGCCCACCGTATCCGTGAGTAATCTCGTCCAGCGATCTTAATAGTGTCAATGTATCCCGGTGCAATGGGAAATCAAGCGCCAGCGTATAGCCTTCCATGGGAAATGACATGAATCCATCTCCACCGGGGCCAAACAATTTAAGTACTGCTAGGAATGACCTATGTCCGGAAGACATCATGCGCTCTAACAAAGTCGTTATGCCGACTAGACTGATTTCCTTAGGAAAAACGCACTGGTATTGAATGAATCCTTTCCTGCCGTAAAGCCGATTCCAGGCCCTAACCCGGTCCAGAGGGAAGAAAAATAAGTCGAAGTGCGTCAGTCGCGTTCTCTCACCTGCTCTCCCGCACTGTCGGTAGTACAATGCATTGAAGGCTTTGACAGAGACCTGATTAAGCAACGCAACCGGTAAATCAATCGGGATGCTAATCATATCGACAGATGGACATTGTAAAGGGTCGTTCGCCAGCTCCGGCGGCAACGCATACTGCTCTATCGGTATGGCGCGTGATACCAGACCACGCCCCAGTTTTGCCCCACTCGCTTGACAATCTATCCAGGCCACACTGTAAGGCCAGTCTCGGGACTCTTCGATTAAGGCCATTGTGGCCTCAAGGTCACTTGCAGCGAGAGTCTGTTCCATTACAAAGGCAGAATCGATAGGCATCAGCTGGAAACGGGCAGAGAGAATTACCCCAGTAAGACCCATCCCGCCTATAGTTGCACGAAACAAGTCCTTATGTTCATTACGACTGCATTCACGGATATTCCCGTCCGCGGTAACCAGTGTCAACGCTTCCACGTGTGCTCCAAAGGAGCCATCCAGGTGATGATTTTTGCCGTGGACGTCCGCAGCGATAAGACCCCCAACAGTCACATGTTTCGTACCTGGTAACACAGGAGGGAACCAGCCACGAGGGACGAATGTGTTCAAGATATCGGCAAGCAGAACACCTGCCTCACAAGCCAACATGCCTGTTTTAGTATTAAATGATTGCATCCTATCCAAAGCCAACATGGATAGGGTCAGTTCCGGGTTGAGCGCAGCGTCGCCATATGATCGTCCATTGCCTCGAGAGATTAATGTACCGCCGTGCCGTATTAGCTTCGGCAGGTCATCGATCCGCCGCAGAGACTCAAATCGGCATTCGAGTACCGGATATCGGCTCCAACCTGAGAGCTTCATACAGCTCGTTCCCGGAAGACAAAATATTTGTCTAGGTGGTACTTTAGTACGTATCCAACGGACAGTCCCAAAACAGCACCTAAGTAGCGTAGCCAGTGCGCATCCCCAGCTGCTGCAAACGCCAACTCTGTTCCCCAAAAAATACAGGTCGTGAATACGCCCGTCAGTGAATAGAATGTGAACTTTATTGTATAAGTGCACAACGTCACAGCCTGGCTCTGAAATATCCAGTGATAGTCAAGCATGTATTTGGTGACTAACCCGGTACAGGTTCCCGCCAATATTGCCACGTACAGTTCGTAGCGTCCTGTGTAGAGTAGGGCGCATGCAGCTTGGGTTAAGATGTTGACTGTCGTTGCGAGCGCGGCAAAGGCGCTATAACGCAGGACCAGAGTCGAGGTGGACAGCATATAATTATTACAACGCGCTGATAAACGCACTGAGAATACCGATGCCTGCTATCCAGCTCATTCGGTCAGTGAGGGCAAAATATATGGGATCGTCACCCACGGCGGCGCGGTTGGCGAGCAACACCATGCGCATCAGCCAGTATAGTAACAGGAGCTGGATCAGCCATAGAAATTCCGGCTGCTTGTAATACCCGATCACTTCCACACTTTGAATATATAGTGCAAATACAACCACAGAGGCTATCGGATTGGCTGCGGCCAGTGATGCCATTACCGGGAGGTCACCGACGAGATAGGGTCTTCCTTCAGCCGAATATTGGCCTGTCATTTCTAACATTCGCAGTTCATTAAGTCGTTTTACCATCGCTAAAGAAAGAAAAATGAAAATGAAAAATGCCAAGAACCAAGGCGATAAAATAATTGGGATGACAGCCGCGCCCGCGTACACGCGCAAGGTGAACAGTACGGCGAGTGTGATGACGTCAAACAAGATAATTCGCTTGAGAAACAGCGAATAGGAAAGTGAAATACCTAGGTAGCCCATAACCAGCAACCCTACAATAATAGAGATACTGAAAGCCAAAATGAAAGCCACTGCTGCCAATGTAACGCTGATACAACAAATTGGTAACAGAGAAACTTTACCTGCTGCCAACGGGCGATTGCATTTGCTGACGTGACGGCGATCGTGAGGAAGATCTAATACATCATTAAACAGATAACCACTAGAGGCCGCCGCCGATAACGCCAAAAACACCACCGAGGTTATAACATAAGGTTCTATTTCCGTTTCGTGTGCCGCGATGAGAGGAATGAAAACGAGTACATTCTTAACCCACTGGACAGGGCGCAAGGCTCGAGCATAGTGAAGAACTTCTACGCCATTTCTTGGGGGGGGGGGGGGG
>JAAXHV010000293.1 GCA_012270695.1 Gammaproteobacteria bacterium
AGAAAACGCGTGCTGGCTGCCATGCTGGCCGGCGCGCTGCTGAATCGTGGCTCTGACATTCTCACACACGTCGTCGAACTCGAACAGATGGGAGTAAGCATCAAGCCGGATAACGAATTATTGAAGGAATGCGGCCTCTGTTTTATGGGCGCACTTGAATACGGCAAATATATCCGGGTTAAACACGGCCGGGAAGGACTGGAGGAACTCTGGGGAGAACCCTTCAAGGCATTTACCAGACCGGTCGAGCAATTCCTGGAAAGCCGTTATATCAAGATCGCACAGGCTATGCGGGAGATTGATGAACTTACCGATAAAATGAATGAAGTCTTTGCAGGGTCGCCAATGTTCGGTAACCTGGTCAAACTCATTGAGGAGCTGGCCGTCAGCGCTAAAAATACCATGGAGACACTGCGCAGTGACCCGGCTATCATTGAAATCTGGCCGCGTTTCGTCAGCGCCTCGGAACAGGTGGCCGACTGCAAACCCAGCTTAAGTGAAGATGCCAGCCGGCGCGAACATGCCTTGGGGAAACGCGGAATCGATGTTTTTCACCGTTGCGGCACGCTGATCGAGGATTTGACCAATTACCGCATCCCGATGCCCAAAACCACGCAGACTCTGCTCCAGGATTGTGACCAGTTCAAGGAAAAATATGCCAGCCGCCTGTATTGAAGTTCCAACTTCCCAATTCCCAATTCCTAATTCCTAATTCTTAATTCCTAATTCCAAGGCCGATGAGCACCTACAGCGCTCCCACCCGCGACATGCGCTTTGTACTGAACGAACTGGCAGGACTGCCGGCCGTTAATCGACTGCCGGGGCTGGAAGATGCAACGGAAGATACCGTGGACGCAGTCCTGGGGGAAGCGGCAAAATTCGCCGCTGAAGTGCTTGCGCCGCTGAATCGTTCCGGAGACATCGCCGGCACCGACTTCAAGGACGACAGGGTCATCCCCGCGGATGGGTTCAATACGGCCTACCGGGCGTTTGTGGAGGGCGGCTGGGCGTCGCTGCCGTTCGAACCTGAATTCGG
>JAAXHV010000294.1 GCA_012270695.1 Gammaproteobacteria bacterium
GTGATAGGCGGCTGTTGCGGCATCGGTCCGGAGCATATCAGGGTGTTGAAAGAGAATCTGGCAGACTGACAATAAAGACCTCGCAGAACTGTATCAACAGGGAGACCTGAGTTTGATGGGGGCAGCAGCCAGCCGAAAAGACCCAGCTGATTATTTATTCATAACAGCGCTTGACGCATCCGGGTTAAATGTGAGACATTTGTGCACATGGAACAAATCAAGATACGCGACCTTCACATCAAGACTGGCGAATGGGTGCGCAGGGCTGCGCGCGGCGAGGGCGTAATCATCACCGAACGCGGTCGTCCTGTGGCTTCCTTGATACCATTTTATGAGGATAGCCTGGGAAGATCGTTCCGCGAACGCCGGATACTTCCCGAGTTCGATGCTTTACCTGAGGTCTCCGGCGATACAACAGTATATATATCCGAAGATCGCGATCGTTGATAAGTTATTTCGATACGGCGTACATACTGAAGTGCTATGTAAAGGAGCATGGCTGGGAAAATGTACGGGACTTCGCGCAGAAATGCGAGCGCATCACATGCTCCGTCTATGGACGTCTGGAACTGCATGCTGCCCTCCACCGAAAACTGCGTGAAGGAGAACTCACTGAGCGACAGTTGAATATCATCTTGCGACAACTGAGCGTGGACGAGTCGATGAGACTCTGGGAGTGGCTGCCGTTGTCGTCCGCTATAATAACCGCGGTAACCGACACTTTCATCAGCCTGACTCCAGATGTATTCTTGCGAACCGGGGATGCCGTGCATCTCATCTCTGCCAGGATGGGTGGCTTCAAGGAAATCTACAGCAACGATAAACGTCTGCTTGCCGCTGCCCCGCATGTCGATATGACAGGCTGTGATGTAATCGTGCCAGCCGACTTACCGGGAGACGCCGTATGAGAAAATCTTTTTGTCAATTATAGAGTTCTGGAGTGGCGGTTACTGGCCTGTTGGCAAGGGCAGGGCCGCTACGGTAGTTTCAATCCAGTCCTCTGTTTCACGGATGATTTGCGCGGCTTTCTTGCCCTTGGATTGTATGGGTGGACCGATAACCATGCGTATGGTGCCGGGCCGTTTGAGAAAGCTATGGCGCGGCCACAGGTAGCCGGCGTTGTGCGCTATCGGTATAACCGGATAACCGGATTTCTCGGCCAGCATGGCCCCACCCGGATGGTATTTTTGCCGTGTGCCCGGCGCCAACCGGGTGCCTTCCGGGAACACCACCACCCATAAGCCGGCGTTCAGTCGCGCCGCGCCCTGGCGTACGATCTGTTTCAGAGAACGCACTCCGAGGGAACGGTCAATGGCGATAGGTTTCATGGTCGCGAGCCCCCAGCCGTAGATGGGGATGTGCAGCAATTCACGTTTCAATATCCATACCTGGGGCGGGAATAATAATTGAATCATCAGGGTCTCCCACGTGGACTGGTGCTTGCACATGATGATTGCGGGTTGGTCGATGATGTTTTCCAGTCCTTCGATCTCCGCTTTTATCCTGCAGGTAACCCCCAACCACCACAGGTTGAACCTGGCCCAGTTGGCCACCAGGCGGAACCGGAGAGGGAAGGGCAGCGCCAGCAGAATGAATGTGACGGGAACCGCTATGAGTGTGGATATTACCATTCCCAGGATGAACATTGACGACCCGAACCACTGTAGTACGCTTGTCCCGCCCGCTGAATCCATTGATATTACTTGCGGGAAAGCAGCGCCGTCGCTGTCTGGGCCAAATCGTCATAAACGGGAACCCCGTCCGGGATAAGACCCTCATCCAGTTGTTGTTGTCCTTTGCCGGTCCTGACCAGCATGGGCCTGGCGCCGACTGTTTGTGCCGCCTGGATGTCAGTCAGCCGATCGCCTATGACCGGAATACCGTAAAGGGGCGTATGCAGCCTTCTTTGAATCTCCTTGAACAGCCCCGGTTTGGGTTTGCGGCAGGCGCAGTCCGTGTCAGGGCCATGGGGGCAGAAAAAAATAGCGTCAATCACGCCACCGTACTGGGCCAGGTGGTTATGCATTTTCCTGTGAATCCTGTTCAACTCCTTCAGTGTCAGCTTACCCCTGGCCAGTCCTGACTGGTTGGTTGCGGTAACGACATGAAATCCGTTATGGTTAAGCCGCGCGATTGCTTGCAGGCTGCCGGGTATTGCCTGCCATTCCTGTTCCGTCTTGATATAGTCATCCGACTCCTGGTTAATCACGCCGTCCATATCGAGTATTACCAGTTTCATTGCAGTCTGGAGATGTCCGCGGTAGTCAGGAACAGTTTTCTCAACTCGCTTAATAACGCGAGGCGGTTATTTCGTAGTGACGCATCATCGCACAAGACCATCACCTCATCAAAAAAGGCGTCTACATGATCTCTAAGCCCGGCAAGAGAGGTTAACCGGGCGACGTAATCGCCGCGTCCGATATGCTCCACAGCCGCGCATGTACGCAGCTGTTTATAGAGATCTATCTCCGTTTTGTCCACGAGCAGTGTTTCATCCACACTGGTCTCACCGGTGTATTGCGCTTGCTTGAGGATATTCCTGATTCGCTTGTTGGCAGTCACCAGGCTGTCGGATTCCGGTAATCGCAGGAATTCGCCCACAGCCAGCACTCGCAGGTGGAAATCATGGGGCCGGGTCGGGCGACAGGCTTGTACCGCATCGAACACGGCAGGACTGACGCCGTTATCGAGGTAATAGCGGCGCAGTCTCTCCAGCATAAATTCAAATACCTCAGCTACCCTCACCCGGGCATCGACAGTGTCAGGAAACGCGCCGGCAGAATGCGCGATACAGGCTTTCAGGTCCAGGGGTAGTTCACATTCGATCATGATTCGTAAACATCCCAGGCCGGCGCGCCGCAGGCCGAAGGGATCTTTATCACCGCTGG
>JAAXHV010000295.1 GCA_012270695.1 Gammaproteobacteria bacterium
CATTACGACAAGCTGTACCTGGAAGGATTGTCGGAACGCAGGAAACCGGTTTTTGCCGGCGGTCTGGCCATCCTCAGCGCCACCGTCGAAGCGCTCGACCTGGAACAAATCCAGGTATCCGACGGCGCGTTGCGCGAAGGGATCATCTACGAGCTTATCGGCAGATACCAGAACCAGGATATACGCAAGGCGACCGTGGCGGATATTGCGGTGCGTTATGGCGTGGACCAGGAACAGGCTGATAAGGTGGCGAAAACCGCAGAAACTTTGTTTGACCAGGTGCGCAAGCGCTGGGACTTCGACGACACCGACCGGGATACGCTGCTCTGGTCGGCGCAACTGCATGAAATCGGGCTGGCCATTGCCCACGCTCAATACCATCGCCACGGCGCCTACCTGTTGTCCAACTCAGATATGCCGGGCTTCTCACGCCAGGAACAGCAAAATCTGTCCCTGCTGGTGCGCGCCCACAGGAGGAAATTTCCCACCCTGGAATTCGACCAGGCTGCTCTGGACAACCGGGAGAAAATCCTGCACCTCGCCATCCTGCTCAGGTTGTCTTGTGTCATGAACAGGAGCCGCTCCTATACCGCGCCGCCGGACATCAAGGCGACCGCCGACAGCAACAGCCTGTCACTCAAATTCCCCCAGGGCTGGCTGGACAACCATGCCCTGACCCGCGCCGACCTGGAAGCCGAGGCGGGATACCTGGAAGTTGTTGATTTTATGCTGAAATTTGGATGACGGACAGCGGGCTTTTAACTCTAACTTGACATTATGGGTTCCAGAGTTTCGAATATTTCTCTTTCAGGCGGGGCTTGTCTATTACGGAGGCGAATATTGAATCCCGGCTAATCAGCGGCAGTAATTCTCGAGCAGTTGTTGCTGGGTGTTCCTGGGCTTCTGGTTGCCCGGGCGGGTTTTTCTGTAGGTGCCGTCGCTCTGCAAAATCCAGGCCTGGGTATTATCGTTGAGGTAGTTCAGCAAGCCGAACTTGATAATCTGGTCTTTGGGCCGTTTCTCCTCGATAGGGAAGCAGGCTTCTACGCGATGGTGCAGGTTGCGCGGCATCCAGTCGGCTGAAGAGCAAAGGACCTGCTCCTGCCCCCCGTTCAGGAAATAAAATACCCGCGTATGTTCCAGGAATCGGCCGACAATGGATC
>JAAXHV010000296.1 GCA_012270695.1 Gammaproteobacteria bacterium
CGGTACAACCAGGGGGTGTCAACCTGGAAACAGCCGGGCAGAACCGGTTCGTACATCGAGCGAAGGTACATCTGGCCGCCGATGGACGTGCCGCCAAAATGTACTCCATGATACCCCTGTTTCAGCGAGATGAATTTTGACCGTTGCGCTTCACCGGACAGTTTCCAGTATTGCCGCGCTAACTTCAGCGCAGTTTCGTTTGCATCCGAACCGCCGGAGCTGAAGAAAACCCGCTGCATGCCCTCCGGCGCGAGCATACTTGTCAGCCGCTCTGCCAGCTCCATGACGGGCAGATTGCTGGTATCGCCAAAGGTGGTGTAGTAGGGGAGACGCTCCAACTGTGCCTTGATGGCGTCCTTCACCTCTTTACGCCCGTGTCCTACATTGACGCACCATAACCCTCCTTGTGAATCCAGGTACCGCTTTCCTGCAGTGTCGTAGATGTAAACACCCTCCGCACGCTCGAATACTAACGGTGACGACTGCTCTGCCAGTTTCGGTTCGGCCATCGGATGCCAGTGGTGGGTAGTGGACTGTCGGATGTTTAATTTTGCGATATTTTCCATTTTGACTTACCTTGTGTTGCATTGGATGATACGAGTTGCCCGGCGAAAAGTTTCACTGCTTCGCTCGCGGTTTTCTTCAGGCGGCGTTTATCGGGTTTATTGTTCGCCAGCAGCGGCAATGACGCTTCTATCACGACGTATTTTGGAATCTTGTAGTTAGCGAGATACAACCGGCAATGGTCAAACAGGGATTGCTGATCAATGGTTTCTCCCGGCGCCGGGGTCACAAAAGCATAGCCAACCTCATCATAAGTGGCATCAGCTACGCCGACGACACAGACAAGATTAACCGATGGATGAGCCTGGAGTACCTGCTCGATTTCCTGTGGGTAGATGTTATACCCGCCAGACTTGTACATATCGGACCGGCGTCCCACCAATACGATGTTGCCATCGTCGCGTTCAACGGCCACATCTTTTGTGTGCAGCCAGCCTGCATTATCGATCGCTTCCCGGGTCGCTTCCGGTAACCGCCAATACTCTTTCATAATGAACGGGCCGCGAATCAGAATTTCACCCGGTTCGCCTTGTCGCACCTCCCCGCCGCGCTCATTAACAAGGCGAAACTCGCAATCATCAACTGGCTTGCCGATACTCTCCGCCAACAGGTCAATATTGTCGGTAGAGGGAATCGCCGTCACCGCGCCGGCAGCTTCGGTCAGGGCATACATGGTCGTAATGGCGGGACAAATTTCCCTGCTGATGCGTTCCAGCAAGGGTTTCGGCAGCATACCGCCACTGCAGCCGATTTCATTGATTGAGGATAAATCCGTGCTGGAAAAATCGGGGTGGTCCAACACCTTTTGCAGCATGACGGGCACACCGCCCCAGGTGCTGATGCGTTTCTCCTGGATCGTCCTGAGCACCATTTCCGGGTCGAATTTTTCCAGGAAATAAGCCGTGCCTCCGACAACAAGGCAATATACCGAACTCGCAATCACGCTGGCAATATGATTGATGGGATAAGCGTTAACCTGTCTCAC
>JAAXHV010000297.1 GCA_012270695.1 Gammaproteobacteria bacterium
CCCTCAAAGTTGAGGAGAACGGGCTCATTTAATGTTGAATACAACTTCACCGAACCAGGACGTTTTATCGGCATTGTCAGAGTTAACGATATACCCAACGGTAAAGAATACGTCTCCGTATTTCCATTCGGTGTCGGCTACGGTTTAGGGGCTACAGGATTTAATCCTTCACGCATGTGGTTCACTATATTGCTCTTCTCAGCCGCTGCGGTGATGTTGTATACCATTAAAAAGCAGGAAAAAGAGAGAAAGGAGAAACAGGCCGCCTCCTGAGCGGCTATCCGACTTCCTGACAAGTGTAAAACGCTGTACCATTCTTACACATTTTAAGCGAAACCTGGTGAGAAATCCGGGCTGGGGCCATGCGGCATAAGCGCGTTATTACACTATCGATAATCGACCTTGTTCTACTTGTCAGTCTGATTTTCCTGATTCCGGTCAACTGGATACCATCGGGCCTGCAACAGTATTATTTTGAAATATTCGGCGAGCCTGAATATATCGCAGCGCCAGAGAGCCAATCAGACTTATCGCTTGAAGCCGAAGCAATCTGCCCACCGGTAAACCAGAACTGGCGCGCAGAACAACTGGTTGAAGGCATCAGGATTCAGGCATCGGGCTTGTGCCAGCCGGATAATCCTGACGAGATTGCCGCCTTTGTCAAAGGAACGAACCATGTATCAATGCGTACCTTGATGCGCACACAGCTTGCCCCCGATGCAGTTGTCAAGGAAAACGATATCGACAATGACGGCGACCCCGACCTTATCCATATCCGCCTTGAAGTGACCGAGTTGAACGGCCACTCACCCGATGTTGACGAGTTTATCCCCGCATATTCCATCGCTCCGGGTATCCGACCGGGGTTTTGGGTGTTTACTCCCAAACAGAGGGGGATGGCCACGATCAATTTCGAAAGCATCCAGGCCAACGACATGCTCAGAATGCCTTCCCCCGTGATACGGGTCGAACAGGGCGATCAACTGAGAGTCACCCTGGAAAACACCCACTACATGCCCCATACCATCCATTTTCACGGCGTTGACCACCCTTATCAGGATGCCCAGGGCGAGGGCAACGACGGTGTCCCCAGGATAAGTGAAACGATGATCATGCCGGGAGAGAGCCGTACCTATGATATGACGCCCCGGCAAACCGGCACCATGTTTTATCACTGCCACGTACAGCCGCAGGTACATATTCTGATGGGGCTGCAAGGCATGTTCGTCGTCGAGGAAAACCGGCCGAATAACCACGTGCAAACATTTAACGTCGGCGCCGGACACGTTCGTTACCCCTCGGTTGCCGTCCGGGAACAATACGCGAGGGAATACGACCTGCAATACAGTGAAGCGGACAAGGAATTACATGAGCTCATACAACAAAGCAGCGACCCCCGGATCATCGCGCGAGCGACCAACCGCGAATACAATTCTACCGGGCGTGTCCCGGAATACTTCCTGCTGAACGGTCGCTCCTTCCCCTACACAATCCGCGAATCCCTGGTACTGGTCAAACCGGACGAAAAAATAAAGTTACGCGTGCTCAATGCCGGGGCTGAGGGGGTTTCGTTGCACACCCACGGCCACAAGGTCACCATCACCCATTACGACGGAGTCGAACAAAACCCGATTGCCCGGGTGACGCGGGACGTCGTCTGGCTGAGCGCGGCCCAGCGTCTGGACCTGGAATTGAATACAACGAATGACGGCCTGCACAGTTACGGAGAGGGAGTCTGGTTCATCCATGATCATCGCGAGCAGGCAGTGACTACCGACGGCATGAACCCCGGCGGGGATATCAGCATGATTGTCTATGAAAAGTTCCTGGGAGAGGATGGTATTCCCGAAACGGCGGGGGACCTGTCCCTGTTTTTCAACCGGGAATACTACCTGCGTCAGCTACCGGTCTGGGGCGATATGGACCCTGAGGGGCGATTTTCCGACCCTGTGGAACAAACAGCACTAGCGGGTAAAATGATCCTGTTTGCAATCATAGCGGGATTATTTCTCGCCGTGACAACCCTGTTAGTCAGGACAGTGACAAAGGATGAGAATTAAACAAGCCTTAAATCCCCTGGCCATTGTTACGGTTACCACGTCGGTGCTCGTTTCCCCGGTCACACCGGTTCAGGGCAAGGACCCGTCTGCACAAACCGATATTAATAGCATACAAAACCCCTTTCAACTCGAAGAAATTGAAAAAAACACGCCTTTGGATACGGCCGCCGAAGGTAAGTGTGGTGAGGGAAGATGCGGCGAAGGCGTTTGCGGCAACATGACACTGGATATGGAAGGCATGGTGATGAATGAAAACAGGGATGAACTGCCGAGAGATTGTCGCGAAATTTCCGAGGACGTGAATATCAGCGTGGCTGCCGGCATGAAGTATGCAGAACCTTATCCGGATACGGCTTTCGGTTTCGATCAGCACCAGTGGCAGGTCAAGCCCTGCTCAAGGGTCACCGTAACGTATACCAACGAAGACAATGTCAGGCACCAGTGGATGGTGCACGGTCTGCCGGGCTATCTTTATCCGCAGAGCATGTTCCACATCGAAACCAATGGCGGTTACAGCAAAAAAAGAAACTTTTTCGTACCCAGCGATCACAAGACCTACCTGGTCCACTGCGACATGGCGGCCCACATGGAAAAAGGCATGAAAGCCCAACTCGTAGTCGGCAACGGCAGTCGCGATCTGCCCGGCATCCCCGGGATCACCGGGCCACGAAACCCCAACCGGTATGGTGG
>JAAXHV010000298.1:0-5911 GCA_012270695.1 Gammaproteobacteria bacterium
TCCGTGATCAGCGGAATATCGAAGCAGTCGCTGATAAAAGGTTCCAGTTCCCGGTAACGTCCCAAGTATCCCAGCTGTTCGGCCCGTTGCATCATGTTGAGCAGTTGCTTGTGGAATTTATCCACGGTCCTGCCGGGTGCATCCATTTCCCCGGCGCCGGCCGGGCAGGATAGCCACAACAGCAGCAAGGCATAAACCAGGCGATGCAATAATCCTGTTTTCATTTCACTCCACCCGATGCGCCGGCGTAACTGCGCTGTTTCCAAACTGCGCCGGCGCCGCTGCAGTAGCGCCAGGCGGAAGTCCAGGTCATGAGGAGGTAGAGCAAGCCGCCGAGCGGAAAAGCAAGAGACCATAATAGATGAATGCCGTAGTAACGCAGGGTGGGCAGGTAACTCGCCGCCATCAGAAAAATGGCGCTGATGCCAAGCAACCTGGTGGCAGGGTCAGCGCTGAACAGGCCGGCGGGCGGCAGCACAAAGCCGGCCGTGAGCAGGATGCTGCATAACAGCAGCAGGGCGAAGGAATAACGCAACTGGGTAAACGCAGTCCTGGCGACCATGTTCCAGATGCCTGACAGCCCGTCATAACTGCGCCGGCTGTGCGCCGAGTGTGATAAGCCTATCCAGGTGCTGAGGCCGGCATTCCTGAATTGGCGTGCCAGCGCGCAATCATCGATCAACTCGTCTTTTATCGTCTCGAAACCGCCTGTTTGCACCAGTGAACTGCTGCGCAGCAGAACGCATCCGCCTGCCGCCGCGGCCACCGCGCTCGAACCGGCGTTGGACAGGTGAAACGGGTAAAGCAGCTTGAAAAAATAAACAAAAGCCGGCATCAGCAACTTCTCCCAAAAGGAATCCATACGCAGAAACGCGAGTAGTGAGACCAGGTGCAGCTCGTGTTCCTCCATCCTGGCTTGCAGCGCAGGGATGGTGCCCGGCTGAAGGCGAATATCCGCATCCAGCAACAAAATAGTTTTCGTCTCCACGAAAGACAGGCCTTGGTGCAAGGCCCATAATTTGCCACTCCAGCCCGGTTCCAGGGGCCGGCCGTCGATGATCCTCAGGTTTTTGAGATTTACCCGGCTTGCTTCAGTCACCGTTGTATCAGTGGATTGGTCGTTGACCAGGACTATCCTCAGGTTTTGTCCCTGATCGACAAGAGACAGCAGGGTTTCGGCGATGACACCGGCTTCATTCCTTGCCGGGATCAATACGGTGACGTCGGACAGGTCAGCGGTTTCGTCTTCGGTGCCGGCTGCTTCCAGTGTTTCCCTGATACGCCAGGGTTGCCAGGGAAGGACAAGAACAACGCTCCAGAGAATGACTCCCGGTATGACCAGCCACAGTGTGTTTGTCAAGCGACTTGTTTGTCCTGCGCTTCGGTGCGGAGGATTATCGACACAGGCTTGATCTCGGCAACCAGCCTGGGTTTCGGCAGTGTTTCATCCTCATCGTAGAGGATGGGCAGTTCCGGGGTCATGTCCCCGGATGTCCTGGGTCCCAGCAAGGCTGCTTTCAATGCTTTCCACGGTCGTTTGAGCGCGTCCTCAACGGCCGATGCCTCGTAACCGCTGTGTACCATGCAATTGGCGCATTTCGGATTACGTCCGTTGCCGTAGTTGTGCCATTCGGTTTCTTCTATCAAAGCTTTGAACGTCGGCGCATAACCTTCGCCTACTAGCAGGTAACAGGGTTTCTGCCAGCCGAAAATGTTTCTGGTGGGGTTGCCCCAGGGCGTACACTGGTATTGCTGGTTGCCTGCCAGGAAATCCAGGTACAGGGATGACTGGTTAAAACGCCATTTTTTCCCAACCCCTGATTTAAAGATGTCCCTGAACAACTGTTTGCTCTCCTTGCGTTTCAGGAATACGTCCTGGCGCGGCGCCCGCTCGTAGCTGTAGCCGGGGGATATGGTGACTCCTTCGACACCCAGTTCCATGGCCATGTCCATGAACTCCGCGACTTCATTGGCTGTTTCGCCTTGAAACAAGGTGCAGTTGATCGTCACCCGAAAGCCTTTGCTCCTGGCCCGTTTAATAACCGTAATACACTTGTCGAAGACACCGGAACGGCAAACGGAAGCGTCATGCCGGTCCCGGTTACCGTCAAGGTGAATGGAAAAAGTCAGGAAGGGAGAGGGCGAATAGTCATCCATGCGCCGGTCAAGCAGCAAGGCATTGGTACACAGGTAGACGTATTTCTTCTTGGCAACAAAGCCGCGGACGATTTCAGGCATCTCCTGGTGGATTAACGGTTCCCCGCCGGCGATGGACACGACCGGCGCGCCACACTCATCAGCAGCTTCCATGCAGTCTTCATAGCTGAGGCGTTTGTCCAGGATTTCGTCCGGATAATCGATTTTGCCGCAACCGGCGCAGGCCAGGTTGCAGCGGAACAGGGGTTCCAGCATCAGCACCAGGGGATAGCGCTGTTCGCCGCGCAGCTTTTTCCCCAGAATGTATTTTGAGATGCGAAGTTGTTGAGTTAACGGTACAGCCATCTCCACAGCCTGTTTATTTCAGATTATCATTCAAAAATAGAGCGTTTCAGCAGTCTGAAACGCTCTCACCTGTCCAAGATATAGGATAAAGCTATAAATGTACAGCATCGTAATACAATTTAACAACACAAACGACCGGGATAACAGCCTGTTTTCGGGAAAATTTCCAGATTTCCCAGGGACTAGCCAGCGGACGGAAGAGACAGAAGGCGTGAGGTTGCAAGACGTCGGGTTTCTGCTTACAGTAACTGTTTACGGCAAAAGGATAAAGAGAAGTATTCATGACAGAGCAAATTGAGACGCCTTTACTGGACCAGATAGAATCTCCCGCTGACTTGAGGCGTCTGCCGGAAGATCAACTGGAACCGCTGGCGCAGGAAATGCGCGCGTTCCTGTTGCACTGGGCCAGCAGGAACAGCGGCCATTTTGCCGCCAGCCTGGGCGCGGTCGAACTGACGATTGCCTTGCATTATATCTATAACACCCCTGAAGACCGCCTGGTCTGGGATGTGGGTCACCAGGCTTACGGGCACAAAATACTCACCGGGCGCCGCGACAGGCTGCACACCATCAGGAAACACAACGGGCTGGCACCTTTTCCGAAACGCGATGAGAGCCGTTATGATACTTTTGGCGTGGGTCATTCAAGTACATCCATCAGCGCTGCCCTGGGCATGGCTATTGCAGCGCGCAATAGCGGCAGCGAGCGTAAATGTGTCGCCATCATCGGCGACGGCGGGTTGACGGCAGGTATGGCGTTTGAGGCTATGAATCATGCCGGAGACGCCGGGGTCAACCTGCTGGTGATACTGAACGACAATAACATGTCGATTTCTCCGAACGTCGGGGCTCTGGCAAACCGCTTTGCCCAGCTTTTGTCCGGGAAGTTATATACCACGATGCGGGAGAGAAGCAGGAAAGTTCTGTCGCGGGTGCCGGGGGCGCTGGAGATATCACGGCGGGCTGAAGAACACCTCAAGGGTTTGATTGTGCCGGGGGTGTTGTTTGAGGAATTCGGTTTCAATTATATCGGTCCCGTGGACGGTCACCATTTACCGACTCTGCTGACCACCATCAGGAATATCAGCCAGTTGGATGGGCCGCAGTTCCTCCATATCATCACCCGTAAAGGCAAGGGCTATGGTCCGGCGGAGGCCGACCCGGTGAAATGGCATGCGGTGAGTAAACCCTTCGACCCGGAGACGGGCAAGGCGTCGTCCCCGAAACCGGCGCAACCTGCCAAACCGACCTATAGCCAGGTATTCAGCGACTGGGTGTGTGACATGGCGGCACAGGACCCGCGCCTGGTGGCAGTGACCCCGGCAATGCGCGAGGGATCCGGACTGGTGCGGTTTGAACAGGAATACCCGGAGCGGTATTTTGACGTGGCCATAGCCGAGCAACACAGTGTCACCGTTGCCGCGGGGATGGCCTGTGACGGCTTGAAGCCGGTGGTGGCGATCTATTCGACCTTTCTGCAACGGGCTTATGACCAGGTGGTTCACGACGTGGTGAATCAGAAGTTGCCGGTGCTGTTTGCCATTGACCGGGCCGGCGTGGTCGGCGCTGACGGCCCCACCCATAACGGTTCCTATGATTTCAGTTATTTACGTTGTCTCCCGCACATGGTGGTAATGGCGCCGGCGGATGAGAATGAGTGCCGGCAGATGTTGTATACGGGGTTTTTACTGGACCAGCCGGCGGCGGTGCGCTATCCCCGGGGCAGCGGTCCCGGAGTGGCGGTTGAGAAACAGATGACGGCATTGCCGCTGGGCAAGGGAGAGTTGCGCCTGCGCGGCGCAAAGATTGCGTTGCTGGCTTTCGGAAGCAGCTTGAAGCTGGCGCTTGAGGCGGGCGCCGAACTGGGCGCGACAGTGGCGAACATGCGTTTTGTAAAACCCCTGGACGGAGAACTGGTAGCCCAGTTGGCTGCGACTCATGACTTGCTTGTGACGGTGGAAGAGCACGTGGTGCAGGGGGGAGCGGGCAGCGCGGTGAATGAATATCTTGCGTCACAGGGGACAACGCGGCGCATTCTCAACTACGGCCTGCCGGACCGCCTGTTGCAACATGGCTCCCAGCAGGACATGCTGGAAGATGCGAGACTGACCAGGGAGGGGTTGCTGGAATTCATCAAGCGGGGCTAGATTCAGAGCCTGGCTTCCGGCCGTCATTCCTGTGCCTCCTGCCGTCCGTTGTGAGGTGTACTTCCTGCCGTTCGTTGTAAGGCGTACATCCTGCCGTCCGTTATGAGGCGTGCTTCCTGCCGTCCGTCATGAGGTGTACTTTTACCCGGATTGAGCGTTTATGTGTGCCGTCAGGCGGCGCAGGACGTTCCCGGGTGAGGTGGTGGGACGGGGCAGATCGCTTGGCGTACCCGGCTCGATCTTCAGCTGCGCGAAGCGTGCGCCGTCTGCGTCTTTCCGGGCAAACAGTTCCCTGAGCACGGCCAGGTCGTTGCCGTACAGGGCAGTGCCGTAGCCGCAGGCCGCAGCGATATCGGCGAAGCTGACGTTGGCCGAGACGGTGGCCTGTGATCCGGTGGACTCGTGGACGCCGTTGTCCAGTAATATATGGGTCAGGTTGTTTTGTCCGTAGCTGCCGATGGTGGCAAAGTTTCCCATGCGCATGAGGCCGGCGCCATCGCCGTCGACAACAGTGACCTCCAGCTCCGGCCGGGCCAGGGAAGCGCCCAAGGCGAAGGCAGAGGCGCAACCCATTGAACCGACCATGTAGATCTGGTTGTCACGATCGCCAATGGCGAACAACTCCCGGCCGGTGTAGCCCGTTGTCCCTATCAGGATGGAATCGTCCACGGGAGTATGGCCTATTATTTCCCTGAGCGCCTGTTCCCTGGTGGGGGGTTTTGGCGGATTGCCCGCAAAACTCCTGCGCCGGCATCGCACGTTTGCCCGGAACGGAATGGATTCGCATTGTAACGGATGCGGCGCCACCACATCCTGATCCATCAGCAATGCATACGGTTTTTGTCGCTCAGTGCAATAGCGGCTCACCCGTTCCAGTAGCGGACCGATGTCCGGCTCTTCAGCCGGGAAGGGTTCCCAGGGTATTTCCATCAGGTCGAACAGGTCGCTTGTTATCTTCCCCATCAGTTCATGCTGCGGCTCATCCCCGCGGCCCGGCTTGCCGCGATGGGTGACAATGAGTAATAGCGGGATAGCAAAGGTATGCGCCAGCGACGTCAACGGGTTGACCGCATTGCCCAGGCCGGAATTCTGCATCATCACCACGGCGCTCTCTCCCCCCAGCGTCAGGCCGGCAGCGGTTGCGACCGCATCGCCCTCATTGGCGGAAGAGATATAAGACAGCAGGTCATCGTTGATAACGTAATTGATGAACGGCGTCAGGTAGGAGCACGGCACACCGGTATACCGGGTAAACCCGTGGC
>JAAXHV010000298.1:5964-6550 GCA_012270695.1 Gammaproteobacteria bacterium
TCATCCGCATGGACAGCGGATGCTAAGCGTACAAGGATGTATTCACAGCGGGTCTTGCACAGCCTGTCCAAACCTGTCCTCCTGATGATCAATCAGAGGTAAAATCGCCGGCTCGGTCAATGTCATTGACACTGTTGACGTCCAGCCAGTGCCCGTTGATGTAGTGGACGGTGACGGTTCTGCCCTGCCGGATCAGGTGGTTGAGCAGGTTGGGCAGGGTCAGCTGATCAAAATCGGGCAGGTTCTCCAGCTCGTCCAGCGCTTCTTCCAGCCATATTCTCCCTCTTGTCCTGACCCGCATCATGCCCGTCCAGCGACCGGAGGGCGGGTCCTCCGGGATTTTCTCTTCAGAGACCCATTGCAGCCTCACATCCTGCATGAACATGGAGCGGTCGTCGGGCCGGTCGCACCAGACATAGTCCGGGGTGCCGGTGATCTCCATCTCGTCGAGCAGGGAGTCCACGACGATGACTATTTCGCCGTCTCTCTCCAGCAGGTCCTGCAGGATGTACGACCTGAACAGGAGGTCGCCGTATATGACTACCATGTCATCGCTGAATTTATCCCTGGCGCAGGCCAGTGAGTA
>JAAXHV010000299.1 GCA_012270695.1 Gammaproteobacteria bacterium
GTTGACCGGCAGGAACAAGGAGCGTTCGCTTCCAGTTATGATGAGTTGATGGGGGATATAAGCGCTATGCAGGGAGACCTCGAAGCAGCGCGCAACTCATATCAGCAATCTGCCAACAAGGCCCGCGCCGAAGGGCGAGATATCTCCACAATTGAACTCAAACTTAACAATATTGGACAATTCTAGCCTGCATTTAGTCATATAATCCTATGATTACATGAGAGTTTCATCCTTATTTCAAGCGAACTGGCGCAATACCCCGGCTGGTTATCTTGCCCGCTTTATCATCTTAAGCGTTTTGTCAGTCCTGTCAGGCTGTGCCGCAACGGAACGAGTAACAGATTATTTCAAAGGGGGCAGTGACAATGCCGAGCCTCCCAATCCTCTGGTCGAATTCAGGCCACTCATCAACGTTATTGAACTCTGGAAAAAAAATAATGGTGTGGGCACGGACGAACAATACCTGAAGCTGGCGCCGGTCATTGTTAATCAACGCTTATACGTTGTGGATTCGGTGGGTAGCGTCGGGGCAATGGATGCGACAAACGGCAAACGATTATGGCAAGAGAAAATTGCCGAGTCCGAATCAGTTGACGGTAAATCAGGTTGGTTTCGAGGCGGCGATATTCAAATCACGGGTGGGCCCGGCTATGGTGAAAACACGCTCATAGTCGGTTCCATGGAGGGGGAGGTTATCTCCCTGTCCGCTGAAAACGGCAGCGAGCTGTGGCGCACGAGGGTAACCAGTGAGGTATTGTCCGCTCCGCAACGAGCCTCAGATATCGTTATCGTAAGAACAATAGACGGAAAGGTGTTCGGCATTAACGGTGAAAATGGAAGAAGGCTGTGGATTTATGACAGGACGGTGCCGCCACTGACCTTAAGAGGCACGAGCACACCGGCAATTGACAGCGGCATCGTGGTAGCCGGATTCGACGGTGGGAAAATGGCCGCGCTGGATGTGCGCACGGGCAAATTACTTTGGGAAATCAGCATTGCCGCCGCCCGGGGGCGCTCCGAACTCGAACGGATGGTCGATATTGATTCCACACCGGTGATAGTAGATGGTACCGTCTATATCGCCACGTTTCAGGGCCACGTCGCAGCCGTGCAGTTGGACACAGGTCGAATCCTGTGGAGCAGTGATCTCTCTTCCTATGCCGGTTTCAGCACAGATGAGCAAAACGTCTACGTTACTGACGAGAACAGCCACGTGTGGGCGTTGGACAGGTTCAGTGGAACGGTCCTGTGGGAACAGGAAGACCTGCACGCACGGGCGGCCACTGCACCCGGAGCTGTCGGAGATCAAATCGTTGTGGGAGACCTGGAAGGCTATTTACACTGGATCGGCAAGACAACCGGTGAGTTCACTGCCCGCACACGGCTATGCAAGGAACCCATTATTGCAAAACCCATTGTTGTAGGTGAGATAGTCTACGCATATTGTAGTGACGGCAGGTTGGCCGCCTTTACCTACCGCTGATAAAGGTCATGACGCCTGTAGTAGCCATTGTCGGCTGTCCCAATGTCGGCAAATCCACATTATTCAACCGCTTGACCCGTTCCCGGTCGGCGCTGGTTGCGAACGAGCCCGGCGTCACCAGGGATCGTCAATACGGATATGCCAACCTGCAGGACTCCGGCATGCTGGTCTGTGACACCGGTGGTATAGCCGGCAGCGCTGAAGACCATAAGCAGATACAGGGAGCGATCAGCGAGCAAACGATGCAGGCCATCGCCGAGGCGGATGCTGTTTTATGGCTGGTGGACGGTCGTTCAGGACTGACTACAGGCGATATGGAGTTGGCTGAAATCATGAGGACAGTAGTGAAACCGGTGTTTCTGGTGGTAAATAAAATCGATGGGATTGGTCCGGAGTCCGCTGTTGCCGAGTTCCATTCCATCGGCGGGTTTGCACCGCCTGTACCGGTTTCGGCTGAAGCTGGAGACGGTATCGACAACTTGCTGGATAGGATCTCCGCATCATTCCCGGAGAGAACCACATTTCAGACAGAAACCCCCGACGTCGTCACGCTGGCTGTTGTCGGCCGTCCCAACGTCGGCAAATCAACGCTGATCAACCGCGTCACCGGAGAAAACAGGGTGCTGACCTCAACGTTGCCGGGAACCACGCGTGACAGTATCACGGTCCCGTTTCAACGCCGGCAAAAAGATTACCTGCTGATAGATACGGCCGGCATCCGGAGACGCCATAAGGTAACCGATAAAATCGAAAAGTTCAGCGTAATAAAAAGTCTGAAAGCCATTGAAACATGCCACATTGTCATATTGGTGCTGGACGCCCGGGATGTCATTTCCGATCAGGACCAGACCCTACTCGGCATGATCAATCAATCGGGCAAATCGCTGATTATCGCGGTTAACAAGTGGGATGGCCTGAGCCATCAACAGAAGTTGACCATTCGGCAACAACTCGAAAGAAAAACCGGTTTTATTGACTATGCCTGTACCCACCACATATCGGCATTGCACGGAACGGGAGTAGGAAAACTGTTCGACAGCGTCGATAAAATCATCCGCTCGCAGCGGCAGGATTTCAACTCCTCAACCATAACCGGCTTTCTGCACGAAGCATCGGCGGCAAACCCTCCGCCCATGGTCAGGGGACGGCGCATCAAGCTCAAGTTTGCCCACCTGGGAGGATACGACCCATTGCGCATCATCATTCATGGAAATCAGACCCAGGATATCCCGGCAAACTATCGGCGTTATTTAGCCAGTCACTTTCGCAAGAGAATGAAGTTGACAGGGACACCCGTATTTGTCGAGTTCAAGCATGGTGATAATCCGTACAAGACGTTCCGGAATACCCTGACCAGACGCCAAATCCGCAAGCGCCGACGCCTGATTGAATACAACAGGAAGAAATAGTTTCTGCTTTCCGGGGACGGATTTAAAAATCCGTGCCCTGCCTCAATTGATCGGATAACGGTCGCGAATCAGCCCCAGTATGCGGGCAGCCTCATCCGTGGATTCCCATTCATCATCTTCATTAACCACGATTAACTCGGTTTTGTTGCCCGCCCCGGTAAGACTTATCTGATATGAAGTCTCTGCGGGTCCCTTATTTTTCCAGAAAGCCAGTTTGGAAAAAATGCCTTCCTTTTCACCTTGTGGAGCACTCCTTGTGATCAGGTAAACGCCTTTGGCCGCATCTCCGCCGGTTACCTGCAGTCCGCTGTTGCGCAGGGCGATACCTGTATTTTTCCAGGCCTGTTCGAAGGCATCCGGAATGGTCAGATACATTTTACCTTCACCCGCGTCAACCACCCGGAGCTCCTGGCCTGAGCCGGTCCTGGGGGTGTTGCCTGCAGCTTCTTCAGAGGCAACAACGGGCGCGGGCTGGGCAGCCGGTTTACCGGCGTCGATAAAACCGCTCAGGTCAGCTACGAACTGCCGTTCCAGCATCGGGTCCTTGCCCTGGTCAAGCCAGTCTGCATTTTCATCAAGCCGGGTCTGACGCCGCTGACTGATGATTAAGACGGTAACGTCCGGAGTATCGCCCTGTTCCGCAAATATTTTATATTTATAACGATACAGCAAGCCGGTCTGCTCCTCAGTCTGTGACCACCCCGTTTCCAATACTCCCAGTTCCTCATCTTCCAGTTCAACAGGATAGTTTTTTGTCTCGAAAAATTCGAGCAGCGGCGGCCAGAGTTGAGATAATGGCATGGATAAGGATAACCATTGCTCATCGGTGTCGGTGGTCCCCATGGTCGCCCGCGTCTTTACCGGCCCACGCGAGGTTCTATAACGGGATAAGGTAGCCGGCGCTTCATCTGGAATATTCATGGAATCGTTGATAACATCCGCAGTCAAATCAGGCGGGATCTCCAGGTCGGGCATGCTTTCGCTCTTTTTGTATTCACTCTTCTTATCCGGAAGGATTTTCCCGACATCTGGCATATAAGCACAGGCCGGGATGAAACATAACCCGGCGACGGCCAGCGCTATTGTTGAAATCAATTTTTTCATAACTCACAATACCTCAGCTTGTTTCATGGCGGCTTCAACTTGCGCGCACAGGTCCTCGGACAACCAGGTCATGGGTAAACGGATACCGTCTTCAATAAGGCCCAAGCGCCGGACGGCCCACTTGACCGGAATCGGGTTGGACTCCAGAAATAAGGATTGGTGCAACCCCAACAGTTTTGCATCAATGACCTTGGCCGCTTCCCGGTGACCGGTCCGCGCCAGCCTGGATAACTCATGCATTGCAGCCGGTGCGACATTGGCGGTTACAGAGATAACGCCGTCACCCCCCATCAGCATAAAATCACAAGCTGTTTCGTCGTCGCCACTCAACAGTAAAAAATCATCGCCACAAGCTTCCCTGATCGCCTTGACACGCGTCAAGTCTCCGGTCGCTTCCTTGACCCCGACGATATTATCAAGTTGTGCCAGTCTGGACACAGTTCCGGGCAACATGTCGCAAGCAGTACGTCCTGGAACGTTGTACAAAATCTGCGGGATCGACACACTGGCGGCAATGACCTTGAAATGTTCATACAAACCCGCCTGGGTCGGCTTATTGTAATAAGGCGTTACCAGCAGACAGGCATCGGCCCCCGCTTCCTTGGCGCAGGCCGTCAATTCTATGGCTTCGATAGTCGAATTTGCACCGGTTCCGGCGATGACGGGTATGCGCTTGTTGACGATTTCCACGACCTGTCTGATGAGCTCACAATGTTCAGCCAACATCAGCGTTGCAGATTCACCCGTCGTGCCGACAGCTACAATACCGTCAGATTTGTTCTCGATATGGTACTCAAGCAACCTTTCCAGTCCCTCAGGATCCACCGGCGTATCCGGCCCGACACCGCTCTTCATGGGAGTGACAACGGCAACAAGGCTACCCGTAAACATATCGCTCGTATTGTGCAAGGTAGCCCGCATTTCTCACCAGGTCGCT
>JAAXHV010000300.1 GCA_012270695.1 Gammaproteobacteria bacterium
CTCAACATCTTGTAGTGCATGCCCCGGCCAAAACCCGGCAGCAGCATTCTCTTGAATGCTACGTCACGGTCAACAAAAGGTTCTATATGTGGGCGCGCCATGGTATTTCTCCCGTGTTCAATATTTATGATCTCTCCGTATCATCGGTATCTATTCCGTACTTCCAGACTACCCTGTCCTCTTTTCCTTCCGGTTTGACCGGCAGATCCTCGCGCTTGATTTTCACCTTCTGATCGCCGTCGGCGTTAAAGCCTCGATAGGAAAGCCTGTCAAAAAATTCCTCGTACCACTTTGCCCGCACCGGCGCCAGGTCGCGCATCTGCTGGTCGATTTTTGCAAAGCGTTGTTCCTGCTCGGCTATTTCCTCCCGTAGCCATTCTTCCTCCTGCCTGGAACGTTCGTGGTCTATGAACAGATTTTTAAAAGTCATGGTCTATCTCTCCACAAGGGAAGGGGACGGAATTGAATTCCGTCCCCAGGCTGGTTACAGAAGGGGGCAGAATTGAATTTCGTCCCCATCCTGTCCGGTCATCAGAAAACGGCAACGTCTGCATAATCCACCTCTTGGTTATCGTAGGCTTGCCAATCCCCGCTCACGCGTTGCTCGTCAACCAGTGTCCGTTGAAACAACTGCCCCTGGCGGAACCATTGCCATACCCTGGCCCTGTATTGTCCACAGTCACTTATCTGGATCATTTCATAAAGATACAGGTCAGGTTCATTATTACGAGTCCAATGGAGCATGATGGTCCTGTTGTTCTCATCCAGCGGCACCTCCGCCGCCCAACCGCTGATCTCCGTATAAAACACGAGGCGGTCCTCCCTGACGATAGCCGGAAAGTCCCGGGTATCTTTTTTGCCGTCTGCCCAGAAATAATAATTGGTCTGGTGGTAATCATTGGCGCCAATCATACGACACAGGATCCTGGACTTGTGCTCATCAATCTTTTTGCCGGTATTGTCAAAATAACGGTAGTAGCCGTCCCATACGCCTTCGTGTCTTGCCAACAGCGGCATTTTTTCTTTCAGTGACATCTAAACTCTCCTCAGTGTAATCGGGGTCAGGTCGCACAATGCACACTCCACAGGTCGGGGTCAGGCCGCATAAACTCTCCTCAGAATGTAATCGGGGTCAAGTCGTGTGCATTGTGCGGCCTGACCCCCGATTGCGATTGCACGATTGCAAGCTGCGCCGGGCAATCTCCGCCAACGGGTCTGTTGCCGTCACGCACAAGTCCACGGGGCAACCGAGTCTATCCAAATGCGCAGCCAAAGGATAGTTCAATACCTGGCGCCGGAGTTCATTCAGTACAGGATAAGCTTGCCAGAACTCCGTGACACGCTCGTTCAGGTAATCAGCATCCAGGTTTGCCTGGCCGGATAAGGCATGGTCGGCATCAGCTTCATACCAGGGCCAGAATAATTGCCGATCCCGCAACAGGTGCCAGGTCTTGAGAAAATGCGCGCCTTCGGCATCCGGTCCAAAATCATGGCAGAACCTTTCGATCTCCCATTCTCCGGCGAGCGCGGCATAATCAATCGGATTCAGCAGCTTTATTTCGTGTACGGACTGCCCCGCTCTCGCAGCCAGTTCCACGGCGATGGCTGCGCTGTCCTTATCAGCCAATATCCGGAACCTGTTCCAGCGCAGGGAATCGACCAGTTCCACCAGTGCATCGACTATCGCATCAATACCCCGTTGACCTTCTTCCGGCTGGTACGATAAGCCATGTCCCGGCAGATCGGGGACGAACACATGGTATCGTCTTGACAGGGAAGCGGCCCGCGCGGCCAGGGAACGCTGGGAAGCACCGATATCGTGCAATGCCAGCAATGGAGGCAGTGTCCTGTCTCCTGCAGAGAAGTAATGGCACTGCCCGGCGGCCAGGTCGAGAAAGCCTTTGCCAGCAATCCCGTACTTGTCAGAACGACTGGTATGACAATTCCTGCTGTGTGAATGAGGTATCCGTTCAGTGAATATGCTCCTGAACGCCTCAAGCCGCTGTTCGCGAGTCGGGCCGCAATGCAACATGGTGAAATTATCCGGCCACTTTATCGAGTCGAAGCGGTCGGTATACGATTTCAGGATACTGCCCTGCCAGCGCATGATGATGACAGGAACCGTAATAGGCTGCACCCGTTCCATTTTTTCGTTGGCAAACGCAGCCCGGTAGGCCCGATCATAGTCTTTTCCCGCCTGCAGGTATTCCATCGCCATCTGGTGCACCACAGCGGTATTGACGCCACCTGCCGGCAAACGGGTTTCAGGGGTGGTTTGATGCCAGGGAAAAAACACGCACTGGTCCCGGGCCACAGACCAGATTTTGGTTAAATGACTGCCGGTCACGTCCGCTGTCAAATCGGGGAAATATCCGGATACAATGCTTTCCCTTTCCTCATCGGTAAAATGAGCGGCATTGTCCAGGATAAGATAATCGACCCTGGCGCCATGGGTTTTACCGAATTCGATGGCGATTTGCGCGCCTGTGGCCGTGCCGTACAAACCAAAACTGTCCAGGCCCAGACGCTCGGTAAATGAATGTAACGCAGCC
>JAAXHV010000301.1:0-1639 GCA_012270695.1 Gammaproteobacteria bacterium
GGGATTGATTGCCACATCGGCTCACAAATTACTTCGATCAGGCCCTATACCGATGCAGTAAATAAACTGCTTGCTTTACAGGAAAAGCTGGAACAAACCGGAATCGCTATCAAGCACATTGATGTGGGTGGTGGTCTGGGCATCAGCTACGATGGCGAAACAGCGACTGATGTAGCAGGCTTTGCCAGGGCCGTCTCGGATCTTATCCCTGAAGGCTGCGGGATCATCCTGGAGCCGGGACGTTCAATAGTCGGTAACGCCGGTTTGTTACTTACCCGGGTCGAATACCTGAAGACGAATGATGCACGGCACTTTGCCGTCGTGGACGCATCCATGAACGATTTATTGCGGCCGTCCCTGTACCAGGCCTGGCATGACATCATCCCTGTCACCGAACGCATGGACGTAACGGAAACGGAATATGACGTAGTCGGCCCGGTATGCGAGTCCGGCGATTTCCTGGGTCTGCAACGCCGGCTCTCCCTGTGTCCGGGTGACCTGCTGGCCGTCCTGTCCGCCGGGGCCTACGGATTTTGTATGAGCTCCAATTACAACAGCAGGCCCCGGGCGGTGGAATTGCTGGTGGATGGGGAGCATGACTACGTCATCCGGGAACGGGAGTCGGTAGAGCAACTGATGGCCGGAGAGAAGACTTTACCGGTTTGAACGGATAATTTGGGACACCCATAAATTTGGGACTGTAATTTGGGACACCCATAAATTTTACGGGTGTCCGTATCTCATGAAACTGACAAATGGGCAAAATTGGTGCATAATCTGAGAGCAAGGAGTTGTTTTGGCGCGCCATACTGATTAATATGCGAATCGCGGGCAGGTAAACTGTTGAAAGACACTGGTTTTTCCCGGTTTCCCTGAGTGGCATAGATTGTGCAGTAAAATATTATTTACTACCGGTTGCCGCCATGAGCAGCAGGGGAAACCGGTAACACTCAAATCCAATGTAAAAATGTGCGAGGAGATAAGCAATGTCCAAAGAGAAGGTATATGGATTAATCGAAGAGCATGAGGTGCGTTTTGTTGACTTGCGGTTCTGTGATACGCGAGGCAAGGAACAGCATGTAACCGTGCCGGTTAATACCATCACAGACGAGTTTTTCGAAAACGGCAAGATGTTTGACGGTTCGTCCATTGCCGGCTGGAAGGGGATCGATGAGTCGGATATGCTGTTGATGCCGGACACGGAAACGGCAGTGATGGATCCGTTCTATGATGAATCGACCCTGGATCTGCGTTGTGACGTACTGGAGCCGACCACCATGCAAGGCTACGAACGCTGCCCGCGTTCCCTGGCAAAACGTGCGGAGTCTTACCTGCAATCGACCGGCATAGCCGACTCTGCCTTTTTCGGTCCGGAACCTGAATTTTTCATTTTTGATGAAGCCCGCTGGGGCGACAGCCTGAACAGCGGGTTTTACGAAATTGATTCCGAGGAAGGCCACTGGAACAGTGACAAACTGATGGACAGCCCGAACCAGGGCCATCGCCCCGGCATCAAAGGCGGCTATTTTCCGGTTCCACCTGTGGATTCCCTGCAAAACGTTCGTACTGCCATTTGTATGGCGCTGCAGGATATGGGACTGACGGTTGAGGTGCACCACCATGAGGTCGCCACGGCCGG
>JAAXHV010000301.1:1733-4658 GCA_012270695.1 Gammaproteobacteria bacterium
TCGCCCAGGGTTACGGCAAGACGGTCACCTTCATGCCGAAACCCCTGGTTGGTGATAACGGCAACGGGATGCACGTCCACCAGTCCCTGGGTAAAGACGGACAGAACCTGTTCACCGGTGATAAGTACGGCGGCGTTTCCGATCTGGCCCTGCATTACATTGCGGGTATTTTCAAGCATGCCCGGGCTCTCAATGCCTTCACCAACTCCGGCACCAACAGCTACAAGCGCCTAGTGCCCGGTTTTGAAGCCCCGGTATTGCTCGCCTATTCCGCGCGCAACCGTTCGGCCGCGGCCCGCATCCCCTGGGTTGCCAACCCCCAGGCAAGGCGCGTTGAAATCAGGTTCCCGGATTCCTGCGGTAATCCGTATTTCATGTTTGCCGCGATGATGATGGCGGGACTGGACGGGATACAGAACAGGCTGGACCCGGGCGAGCCCCTGGAAAAAGACCTGTATGACCTGACAATCGAGGAAGAAGCTGAGATACCCACCGTATGTTCATCGCTGGACCAGGCGTTGGAGGCCCTGGACCAGGATCGGGATTTCCTGACGGCCGGTGGTGTATTTTCAGACGATATGATCGATGGTTATCTTGAGTTGAAGATGCAAGAGGTAACCCGTTTCCGTATGACCACTCATCCGGTAGAGCTCGACATGTACTACAGTCTGTAATATGTGAAGCGTCCCGGCTATGGCTGCTTGGGGGGCTTAGCCGGGACAGCCACCTGTTTTCGGCAGGGATGCGGCCTCTGCGCATATAGTCAATATTATGAGCACCTACGGGCTGCTGGATAATCTTTACACAGCCGTACTGGTATTCGATGATCAACTCCGGCTCTCGGATATCAATAATGCGGGAGAAAACCTGTTTTTTATCAGCCGCGGCAAGGTGTATGGCCATAGCGCCCGCGAAATCCTGGCTGCTTCGCACAAACTGCTGGAAAATATCGAACGTACCCGTGCGAGCAGACAATCCCGCATGGAATGGGGCATCGATCTGGATTTTCCCGAGGCAAAGACCGTGTGTGTGGATTGTATCGTGACCCCGGTGATCGAAGGCGAGACCTGTAAGGAAGTGGTGCTTGAATTGATCAATGCCGATTCCCGTGTGCGTGCGTTGCGGGAGAGTAACTTGTCGTACCTGCACGATGCCGCACGTAAGTCATTAAGCGGGATAGCCCACGAAATCAAAAACCCTCTGGGGGGATTACGCGGCGCGGCGCAACTCCTGGAACGGGAGTTGAATGGTTCCAGCCTGGTGGAATACACACGGATCATCATTGATGAAGCGGACCGGCTGCGTAACCTGATCGACCGAATGCTGGCGCCGGTGACACGAAACCGGACCCGCCGCGTCAACATTCACAGTGTGCTCGAACATACCTGCCGCATAGTGGAGGCGGAGGCGGAAGCTGATATTAAAATCCGGCGTGACTATGATCCCAGCCTGCCGGCACTGCGCGCTCACCGGGAGCAATTGATCCAGGCGTTGTTGAATATCGTCAGGAATGCGCTTCAGGCGATTGATGAAACCGGGGAAGTCATGATCCGCACCCGGATAAAACGGCGCTGCACCATCCTCCAGAGACATTACAAACTGGCTGTCCAGATTGACGTTATCGACAACGGTCCCGGCGTTCCCGCTGAAATTGAGGAACATATATTTTATCCCATGGTTACAGGACGGGCTGGCGGTTCCGGTCTGGGTCTGTCCATTTCCCAGTCATTGATCCAATCCCATAACGGTATGATTCAATACGAAAGGATCCGCGACAGGACCCATTTCAGGATTCTCCTGCCGGTGGAATGAAATGATGACCAACAATAAAGTCTGGATAGTTGATGACGACAAATCCATAAGGTGGGTACTGGAGCGCGCCCTGATCAAGGAACGACTGGATCCGGAGTCCTTTGAGAACGCACAGGACCTGCTGCAACGTCTGGACGGGGATAAACCGGACGTCATCATCTCCGATATCAGGATGCCGGGCCTGGATGGCGTGGCCCTGCTGGAGGAGATCAAGCTTAAAAATCCCGATGTGCCCGTCATCATCATGACCGCTTTCCCGGATCTCGACCGGGTGGTTTCGTCATTTCAGGGGGGGGCTTATGAATACCTGTCCAAACCGTTTGATATAGATGAGTTGCTGAGCCTGGTAAAGCGGGCGATACAGCGTCATCCCGCGGAACTTGAGTCTGCGGCGGCACAGGACATTGCGACCGACGAAATCATCGGTTCTGCTGCGGCGATGCAGGAAGTATTTCGCGCCATCGGCAGGTTGTCGGGTTCCAACCTGACCGTGCTGGTTACCGGTGAATCCGGCGTTGGCAAGGAACTGGTAGCGCAGGCGCTGCATCGTCACAGCCCGCGCTCACAACAGCGGTTTATCGCCATCAACGTGGCTGCCATCCCCCGGGATTTGCTTGAATCCGAGCTGTTCGGACATGAAAAAGGCGCCTTTACCGGCGCCACGTCACAACGTCAGGGGCGCTTCGAACAGGCAAGCGGCGGCACCTTGTTCCTTGATGAGATCGGTGATATGCCCGCAGACCTGCAGACCCGCCTGTTGCGCGTGCTGTCGACCGGAACCTTTTACCGTGTAGGCGGGCACCTGCCTATCGACGCGGACGTCAGGGTGATTGCGGCAACCAACCAGGAACTGGAGGAACGGGTCACCCGCGGGACATTCCGCGAAGACCTGTTTCACCGTTTGAACGTTATCCGGGTGCATGTTCCCGCGCTGCGCGACAGGCGGGAGGATATCCCGGTATTGACGGAACATTTTTTGCGGCGTTCATCTGCTGAACTGGGCATTGAAGCCAAGCTGATGCTGCCGGAAACCCGGGAGTTCCTGAACAGGCTGGATTGGCCGGGCAACGTAAGACAACTGGAAAACTTCTGCCGCTGGATAACGGTCATGGC
>JAAXHV010000302.1 GCA_012270695.1 Gammaproteobacteria bacterium
AAGGATGGTTGGGTGATCGTCGGGGAACGAGGCTTCGGCATCAGCATGTACGGGGCGCCCAAGTTTCAAGTTCCCATGCGCAAGTGGGAAGATATTCCCATGTTTCCCTGTTCTGACTGCCACAAGAAAATGGAAATCAACTATACGCCCCGGGAACTCAAGGAAAAGCACGCTGACCTGGTTGTCGATCACGGAAATGATCGTTTCTGGTGCACCGCCTGTCACGACGGTAAGGGTATGGATTATCTGGCGTCCAAGGATGGCAGACGTATCGACATGGACCACGGATACCTGCACTGCGGTGAATGCCATTTCAAGGCTCATAAGGATTGGGAGTATGGCGTGCATGGCCTGCGCATTGGGCTGTGGAAGGGATCCCGCGTGCTCCGCACCTGCACGGAGTGTCATGACGCTCACCGGCCTCAAATTGCCCTTGAAACCCCGGTGCCGGCTCCACATGTGCGGGAAAACCTGCAACAGTTCGCCGTCCCGGTCACGGTTCATGAGTAGAGGCTATCTCATAAATGTCTGACGGGTGGCTCGGTAGCCTGTCGTTCCTAGGCCGAACCGACCGCCCTGCCATTTATGAGATGATTTCTAATCATGGGTCGTCTGCGCGGCCCGTTGCGTGTGGTTCAGAATACGGATTAATGGAATGGCTGTCTTATGATTTGGCATGAAGCTGTAACGCGACGAGGCTTATTGGGCAAACTGCTTGCCCTTTCCACCCTGCTGCTTTGCCGGCGTCCTGTGCGGGGAGAGCAGCAATTCGAGATCGTCCCCGACCTTCCCCCGGTTTACACCCTGGAAGAGCGATTAACCCCCATCTTGGCCGGTAGAACGCCCAGACATGAACGGGTAACCTTGACCATGCCTCCCCATGCTGAGGACGGCGGCACGGTGCCGATGCAACTGGATGTGGAAAGCCCTATGACAGACGAAAACCATGTGCGGAAGTTATATGTGATCGCAGACCAAAACCCCGACCCGTTGGTCTTCTCGGCAAGCCTTCATCCCGGCGTCGGACAGGTGCGGTGGAAAATGAACATTCGATTGGCGGGTAACTCCCGGGTCCGGGCGTTTGCGGAAATGAATAACGGTGATTTGTTCGTACAAGAAGTCGAGGTCGAAGTACTCGTTGGCGGATGTGGATGACCACGGCGGCAGCCGAACAAAGAGGGGTTCCTGAGCGCTTATGTTAAAGATCGGTAGACGCGCGGTCCGCTTGCCTCGTCATGAATACGGCAAGGATGACGTAATCGAGGTGAAAACTCGTATTATTCATCCCAATCATAACGGCCGGCACAAGTACGAAGATAAAGGATACATTGCTCGACATTTCATAAATGCCATAGACGTATATTATGGTGATCAGCGCATTATCTCCGTGGACGCGTCCGCCGGCATAAGCCAGAATCCCTATTTTACGTTTGCCCTGAAGGTCACCCATTCGGCCCCCCTGCGGGTGGTTTGGAAGGACACGCACGGCGAGGAATATACCGAAACAGTGGATATTCGCGTTTAGTATCCATCGGGTATTGGCGACTTTTCCGGTTTACTGGTGCCTGCTGGCAGATATATTTCGCAGGGAGCGGCATGCAGAGACGA
>JAAXHV010000303.1 GCA_012270695.1 Gammaproteobacteria bacterium
TTGATTTAATATAATGTCTGATGGCGGGAAAAGGTACGGAGGGTGCGTAGCTTTACATGTAACGGTTTTTTTGGGGAATATCAGGGACACTAAACGGGAATAAGGTAACCATACAATGTCGAATATAACAAAAACGGCTCAGCGACCGCCTGTTCGCAAAAAGACTCTGGCCATTGCGATGTCAGCCCTGCTCGGCAGCGGCGCCCAGGCTGCTGATGCGCAACAGGTGCTGGAGGAAATCGTCGTTACCGCCACCAAGCGGGAAGCCAACCTGCAGGACATCCCGGTATCGATTACCGCGTTTACCACCGATGATATTCAACGCCGTGGCTTCAGGGGAATGGAAGACTATGCCAGCTTTATCCCCGGAATTGCACTGGGACAGCGGGAACCGGGAGGGAATTCCGTGGTGTTTCGCGGCGTTGCCGCCTCGGGGATCCAGTTCGGCACCAACCCTTCCAGCGGCGTCTACCTGGATGAACAGCCAATTACCGCGGCCGGCATCAATCCCGACCCGCGCCTGGTCGATATCGAGCGCGTTGAAGCCCTGAGCGGCCCCCAAGGCACGCTGTTTGGCGATGCCTCCCAATCGGGAACCCTGCGGATAATCACCAATAAGCCGGATGCGTTCGAATTTGACAGTTGGATCGAGGCTTCCGGTTCCCAGGTTGACGGCGGTGATGCCGGCTATGACGTCAGCGCCATGATCAACCTTCCCGTCAGCGAAAACCAGCTCGCCATTCGCCTGGTCGGTTTCCACGCGGAAGATGCCGGTTATATCGATAACGTGCTGGGCACCAGCGCAGGAGGGACTTTTACCAATGCGGAACTGGTGGAGGACGACGTTAACACTACGGAAACCACCGGTGGCCGGGTCGCGGCGCGCTGGACCCCGAATGACGACTGGACCCTGGACGTTTCCGCGGTGTACCAGGAGACCGAAGCCGATGGGTTTGCTGACAGCAACATCGAGGTGGGCGGCCTGGAGCAGGTGCGCTTCGCCGAAGAAAAACTGGAAGAGGAATGGTACCAGATTGGCCTGACCCTGGAGGGCCACCTGGGCTTCGCCGACGCCCTGGTGCATGCGTCCTATTTCAACCGCGACTTTCGTTATGACGCGGACGGCACCGATTACCAGTTTGCATTCAACCAGTTGTTCGACGATGCCTATTACGACGTCTACAACTTCGGCGGCGACCCGCAGAACGGCTTTGCCATCAACGATATCAACAACGATCGTTGGACCGTGGAAGCGCGCCTGTCAACGCCTGCCGATTCCGGCAGCAAGTGGTTTGGCCTGGTGGGGCTGTTTTACAACCGATCAACGGAAGATTCGCTGTTCGCTTCGGGTAACGACAGCTTCGCCGGTTCGCCGGGCTTTTACTACCTGGCTTACAACGTTTACTTCAACAATCCGGTCTATGTCGATTACGAGGGGACCATCCCCAACCCGGATTTCGACCCGTATTCTGCCTCTCTGAACGGCCTGCCCCCTGGTAGTTGGGAGACCAACAGCAACTGGTTCTTCGGCACCTACGACGAGACCATCGACCAGTTCGCCATTTTCGGCGAGATGAGTTTCGATTTCACCGAGAACTTCACCGTCACCGCGGGAGGGCGCTGGTTCCGGGTTGAGCGTGATTTCCACCTGGTGCAAGGCGGGCTGCAACAGGAGGGGGTCGAACCCGATTACGACACCGATTTCATCATCACCGATGAGACCGTCAGTGGACTGGACCACGGTTTCGTGCCCAAGGTGAACCTGACCTGGCGCTACAGTGAAGACGACATGGTTTATTTTACCTATTCACACGGGTTCCGCAGCGGCGGCGGCAACGGCTCGAAGCGCATTTCGGGGATTCCGCGCACCTACGATTCGGATACCTTGAAGAACCTGGAAGTGGGCGCAAAGACCACCTGGCTCGACGGTCGTCTGCAGGCCAATTTTACCGCTTACATGATGAACTGGGAGGGCATACAGATACAGGTGGAGGACCCGAACCCGCTGGTATTTTCCCTCGGCATCGTCAATTTCCCGGAAGCGGAGGTGGATGGTTTCGAATTTGACTTTGCCTGGCTGCCCGCTGAGGGTTGGGACCTGAGCGGCACCGTTGCCTATAACGACGCCAGAATCTCTCAATCGGCATCCCTGGATTTCCTGGGATTTACCCTGGACGTGGAAGAAGGAAGCAGGTTGCCTATCACCCCGGAATGGAAAGCCAGCCTGTCCGCGGAGTATATCTTCCCGCGCCCGATGTTCGGCGCCGAACCCTATGTGCGCTTTGATTATGCCCATACCGGCGAGTCGATCAATGCCCTGGGCGGGCTTGAACCCATCGTGTCCCTGGAAGCCGACCCGCCGACAACCCTCCAGAAGGCTTATGACGTGGGGAACTTCAGCATGGGGCTGGATGCCGAAACCTGGAGCGCATCATTCTACATCGATAACGTCTGGGACGAGCGCGGCACCACCTTTGTCAATAACCGCTGGGCCGAACGACGTTTCGGAGTCAACCGGCCGCGCACCTTCGGCGTCACTTTCAGAAAAAGATTCAGGTAAGCACACAGGGTCAGGTCGCACATTGCACATACAAAGTCATGAGTGTGATATTGTGACCACGTCTCCGTGTGTGCAATGTGCGACCTGACCCCATTTGCACATGTTCAAAGAATGGTTCCAGGATAACGCCATCGAAGAGGTAGAAGTGCTGATCCCGGATATTGCCGGGATGCCCCGGGGAAAGTTCGTGCCCGCGTCACGCTACCTCGCGGACAAGGGTATCCGCATCGCCGAGGGACTGTTTACCCAGACTATTACCGGTGACTATACCGAACTGGTCGAGGCCATCAATCCTGCCGATGTCGATATGGAGGCCCGGCCGGTAGCGGCAACAAGGCGTATCGTACCCTGGGCGCCCTACCCGACGGCCCAGATCATTCACGACTGCTATCATCTTGACGGAACTGTTGTGGAAATCGCTCCAAGGCAGGTGTTGAAACGTGTCCTCGACCTCTATGACAGGCAGGACCGGCAAGTCATCGTTGCGCCGGAGATTGAATTCTACCTGGTCAAGACCAATACCGACGCGGATTTACCGCTGGAACCCCCGGTCGGCCGCTCCGGCCGCCAGGAACAGGCCCGGCGCACCTTCAGCATCGACGCCTTGAATGAATTCGAAAACGTGGTCGAGGATATCTATGATTTTTCCGAACAGCAGGGGCTGGACCTCGAGACCCTCACCCATGAGGACGGCATCGCCCAACTGGAGGTCAACTTCCTGCACGGCGAACCCATGAACCTGGCCGACCAGGTGTTCATCTTCAAGAGGACGGTGCGCGAAGCGGCATTCAAGCATGGCATGTATGCCACTTTCATGGCCAAACCTCACCAGCACCAGCCGGGCAGTTCAATGCACCTGCACCAGAGTGTCATCGATAAAACGACGGGTAAAAATATATTCGCAGATAAAAACGGGCAGCCCGACCAGCTGTTCTTGAGTTACATCGCCGGGTTACAGAAATACCTGCCGGCAGCCATGCCCCTGTTCGCGCCGAACGTGAATTCCTACCGCCGGTTCACCCGTTATTTTTCCGCTCCCGTCAATACCCATTGGGGGTTCGACAACCGCACTGTAGGTCTGCGCGTGCCGCTGGCGCCGGCAGACGCTACCCGGGTTGAAAACAGGGTTCCGGGTTCGGACACCAACCCCTATCTCGCCATCGCCGCATCACTGGCTGCAGGCTACCTGGGGATGGAAGAAAACCTTGAACCCACAAAGCCGGTCGAGGACAATGCCAATGAACGGGCTATTACCCTGCCCAGGGACCTGCACACGGCATTGAAACTCATGCGCAGATCTACGCCGTTGCGCAAGTTGCTGGGTGAAGAATTCATACGGGTTTACATAGCCGTCAAGGAACTCGAATACGAAACATTTTTCCAGGTTATCAGTTCCTGGGAACGGGAACACCTGCTGTTGAATGTGTAACAATAGTCCGTATTTCTCAGGTGGTGCGATGATCGCACCACCTGAGAAATACGGGCTGGAACTCCGGGGATGGAAAAGACTACCTCAGACTGGCAGGCAACCGATCGCGCGCACCACCTGCATTGCTTTTCCGACACAAAGGCATTGGCAGAGGAAGGCTGCCGGGTCATTACCCGGGCAGACGGCGTTTACATCTGGGACTCGGACGGGAACCGCCTGCTGGACGGCATGGCCGGCCTGTGGTGCGTCAACGTGGGTTACGGCAGGAAGGAGCTGGCGGGAGCCGCGTATCGGCAACTGCTTGAGCTGCCCTATTACAATAACTTTTTCAAGACTTCGCCTCCGACGGCGATTGAACTGGCGGGATTGCTGGCGGAGATCACGGCGCCGCATCTGAATCATGTTTTTTTTACCAACTCCGGTTCCGAGGCCAACGACACCGTGTTCAGGCTGGTGCGTCGCTATTGGGATCTGGCAGGCAAGCCCGGAAAAGAAGTTATCATCAGCCGCGACCTCGCCTACCACGGCAGCACCATCGCCGCCGCCAGCCTAGGCGGGCAGAAGCCGATGCACGAACAGGGGCGCTTGCCGATACCCGGTATCCGGCATATCGCTCCGCCTTACTGGTATCGGGACGGAGGCGATTTATCACCCGAAGAATTCGGCAAAACCGCCGCGCGCTGGCTGGAAGAGGAAATTGACGCTCTGGGGGCGGACCAGGTAGCCGCCTTTATCGGCGAGCCGATCCAATGTGCCGGCGGGTTGATCGTTCCACCGGAGAGCTATTGGCCGGAAATTCAGCGAATCTGCAGGGAATACGACGTCTTGCTGGTCGCGGATGAAGTAATCTGCGGTTTCGGCCGTCTCGGCGTCTGGTTTGGTTCTGACTATTACCGGTTGCAACCCGACCTGATGCCGATTGCCAAAGGGTTGTCCTCCGGCTACCTGCCTATCGGCGGCGTCATGGTGGGGGATCGCGTGGCAGATTTGCTCATCGCGGAAGGTGAGGAATTTTTCCATGGGTTCACTTACTCCGGTCACCCCGTCGCCTGCGCAGTGGCTCTGGCCAATATCGCCATCCTGCGTGATGAAAAAATCATTGAAAATGTAAGGGACAACACCGCTCCCTATCTCGAAGAGCGCTGGAACGAACTTGCGCAGCATCCCCTGGTGGGTGAGACAAGAGGCGTAGGTTTCCTGCGCGCACTGGAACTGGTAAAGAATAAACATACCCGGGAGTTTTTTGATCCTGTAGGCGAGGCCGGACAGATATGCCGTGATTTCTGTTTCAAGAACGGTCTGGTCATGCGCGCCATACGTGACACCATGGTCGTCGCCCCACCCCTGACCATGACCAGGGACCAGGTCGACGAACTCATAGAACTTGTCAACAAATGCCTGGACCTGACTGCAAACGAACTGTGAACTCAGCAATGGGGTATGGACTGCTCACATTACGGAACAAACGGCAAGGAAAGCAGTCTAACCAGATACCAAGCCGGCACTAAGCAGTCCGGCCTGTATCCAGTTGGAGTTTGCCGGGTTAAACGTGTGAAACACTGCGCCTGAGGGTTCCAACCCGAGTGTTGGGCGCCTGTGCGGTGGTTCCGCAGGTGAAGGCCGACATGTTTGAAAAACGTCGCGATTTAATGAAGTTCCTGGTTGTCGCGGAGACGGGCACCATCCTCACTGCGGCAGAGAAGCTGGCCATCACCCAACCGGCGCTGTCACGCATTATCAGCAAGCTGGAGCAGCAGTTCAAAGGCCCCTTATTCGAG
>JAAXHV010000304.1:0-3414 GCA_012270695.1 Gammaproteobacteria bacterium
TCACGGCGCTGGAAGCTGACAGCCGTGGGTATGGGGTCAGGTCGCACATTGCACACATAAAGTAATTGGTATGAAGCTATAACAAACCTCTGTGTGTGCAATGTGCGACCTGACCCCATACCCACGTACCTCAAAGAACTGGCAATTCCAGTCCCCCGAACAGTTGTTCCAGCTCCCTCTTGTCGTCAGTCTGCGCCGCTTGTTGCACCATTCTCCGCTTCAGGTGCGGCGCAAATAACTCAATGAAATCATACATGTAATTGCGCAGAAAGATGCCACGCCGAAAACCGATGCGGGTGGTGGCACGTTCGAATAAATGGCTGGCGTCAATAGACTCCAGATCAGCATCCTGCACTGCATCATGAGCCATGCTTGCCACGATACCCACACCCATTCCCGTCCTCACATAGGTCTTGATTACATCGGCATCGGTAGCAGTGAATACAACCTGTGGCCGCAGGCCGGCCTTGTCGAACGCGCGGTCCAGTTGTGACCGGCCGGTAAAGCCGAACACATAAGTGACGATGGGATAGGCGGCTATAGCCTCCAAAGACAGCTTATCAAGTTGGGTCAGCGGGTGTTGCCGGGGTACGATAACACTGCGATTCCAGTGATAGCAGGGCATCATCACCAGGTTCTCAAATAATTCCAAAGCTTCTGTTGCAATGGCAAACTCTACCGTACCCTTGGCGGCCAGTTCCGATATCTGCATTGGCGTACCCTGGTGCATGTGCAGGGCAACGTCCGGATATTTATTGCGGAAACGTCGAACTATGGAGGGCAGAACATAGCGCGCCTGGGTGTGAGTCGTCGCGATTGAAAGCGTCCCCTTGTGTTCATCGGTGTATTCCAGGGCTACCTGTTTTAATTTATCCGCTCTTTCCAGGATTTCATCGGCAAGAGAGATAATCACTTCACCAACCTGGGTAATTTCGGTCAGGTGTTTACCGCCACGCTGGAATATCTTCAAGCCCAACTCATCCTCCAGCATACGGATTTGTTTACTGATCCCTGACTGAGAAGTATAAAGTGTCTCGGCGGTGGCAGACACGTTGAGCCCGTGCTTGGCGACTTCCCGGATGTAATACAGTTGCTGCAATTTCATCGTAATTACTCCAGCCCGGATTTCTCACCAGGTTTCTTATGACATTTAGTTCTAAAAATATAGGAAATTATTACTTTTAAGTATAGATGTATCCGCATAAACTGGCATTCTTTTTCTGAATGCCGTTATTTTCTTTTTTATCGTGGACATCAGTCTTACATTCGCCGGTTTTATCGTTGGCTTTATTATAGGTCTCACCGGAGTGGGTGGCGGCTCGCTGATGACGCCTGTCCTCGTGCTTGTGTTCAGCATTAAACCGGCGATAGCAGTCGGTACCGACCTTTTATATGCTGCCATAACCAAGGGAGGTGGTATTTTTTCTCACCAAAAGCAGGGGACTATTGACTGGCGGGTGGTCAGGTTGCTGTCTATGGGCAGCATACCGGCCGCTTTGAGTGCTGTATTTATACTTAAACAACTGGCCAGGGTGGGTATTGACTACGAGCCTATCATAACCTCCGCGCTCAGCATAGCCCTCATTTTAACGTCTCTGGTCATTTTGTTTAAAAGCCAATTACAGTCCCTGGGCAGGACAGAGCCATTCCAATTTATACGTACCATCCACAGGAAATTATGCGCACCCATGACGATCCTTGCCGGTGCAATCATCGGCATACTGGTGACGCTCTCATCAGTCGGCGCCGGCGCTCTCGGCGCGGCGTTCCTGTTTTTTCTCTACCCCCGCTTCAGCACTGTCAGAATCGTCGGCACAGACCTCGCCCATGCAATCCCCATTACCACCATAGCAGGCCTGGGCCACTGGCACCTGGGCTCTGTGGACTTCCAGTTACTGCTCAGCCTGATAATCGGGTCGCTTCCTGGTATTTATCTGGGCAGCTATACCGGCGTACAATTGCCGGAAAAATTCATGCGCACGCTGCTTGCATTTATACTATTACTCATTGGCGGGCGGCTGGCGATATTATAAAAAACCCCGCTTGGGCGGGGTTCAATATGAACTATCAATGCCGGGAGGCTCAGTGGAGATGATTTTGACGGTATTGATTGATCATAGCCGCCATCTTATCTTTGACGTGCAGTTTTTCTTTTTTCAGGTTATCCAGCGCATAGCCATCTAACGGCGCAATCCCGGAATTGGCCTCCTTGACTTTCTCCTTCAATTCGCCATGTCTTGAATACAGCCGTTTAAAATTTTCATTTTCACTTAGTAATACATCGACGATCTCCTGCTCATATTCAAACATAGATTCCTCCTTCAGGTTAGGTAAAATCGGATTGGATAGAATACAATTTAAAGTTAGTCTAAATTTCCACGGACTACAAGGAAAATGTTTCTTATGATTAACCCGGATTACAACTGAAGCGGTGCCTCATTGCTGATGAACATTAACCACTGCATCTTGAAATCAGTCAATGCTGTCTCCATGGCATGTTTGGCGCTTGTATTGATCGGCAACGCTTGCGCTTCCACGGATAACGATGAGACGTTCAACCTGACCGAGATCGGCCAGGGTGTTTACGTCCACCAGGGCAAACACGTCGATTTGGAGCATGCCGATAACGACGATATCGCCAACATCGGCTTCATAACCGGGGACGAATGCATCGCCGTCATCGATACGGGCGGCTCTATCGCCATCGGCAAGAGGCTCAGAGCAGCCATAAAAACAGTATCTTCCCTCCCTGTCTGTTATGTAATCAATACCCACGTCCACTTCGACCACGTGCTGGGCAATAGCGCCTTCAAAGAGGAGCAGCCCAAATTCGTCGGGCATGAAAACCTTGTCTTGGAGATGGAGCAGAACCGTCCTTTCTTCCTGTCTGAGTTTGCTGCCAACCTGGGAGAAAACCCCGGAGATACATCAATTATAGGCCCGGATATTGCCGTTGCCGATCAACTGGACCTGGATCTTGGCAACCGGATAATTACGCTCACTGCGCATTCCCCGTCCCACTCCTATACCGATTTATCGGTTTACGATAAAAAAACCGGAACTTTGTGGCTCTCCGACCTGCTGTTTATAGAAAGAATCCCGGTCCTGGACGGCAACCTGAAAGGCTGGCTGAAAACCATGGAGGAATTGAAACAGCAGGATGCAAATCACGTCATTCCCGGGCACGGCCCTATCACCCTGACCTGGCCGGAAGCATCAGGCGCACAGGGAAATTACCTTGACATGCTGTTGACCGAAACCAGAGCTGAGATTAACAAGGGAACATTTATGGAAGAGGTCGTCGAAAGCGTAGGCAAGACGGAAAAAACCAAGTGGCTGTTGCACGAGCAAAATCATAAACGCAATGTCACCAAAGCCTTCATCGAACTGGAATGGGAGTGAATTGAGAATTAG
>JAAXHV010000304.1:3429-8849 GCA_012270695.1 Gammaproteobacteria bacterium
GGATAGTTCGGTCCTCCCCCACCTTCCGGGGCTACCCAAACGATGTTTTGGGTCGGGTCCTTGATGTCACAGGTCTTGCAATGCACACAGTTTTGCGCATTGATCTGTAATTTCGGATCGTTATCCTCGGTAACAATCTCATAGACACCCGCGGGGCAATAACGTTGCTCGGGGGCCGCGTACAGCTTTAAATTCGTTTCTATGGGAACCCTGTCGTCTTTCAACAGCAGGTGGCAGGGCTGGTCCTCTTCGTGGTTGGTGTTGGAGATGAACACCGAAGAGAGCTTGTCAAAACTCAGCAAACCATCCGGTTTCGGATAGTGGATTTCCTTGCAATCCGCAGCCGGCTTCAGACATTCGTTGTCCGCCCGCCTGTCATGCAGTGTGAGCGGCAGCCTGCCGGAAAAAACGGATTGGTCGATAAAGTTGAACGCGGCGCCCAGGTACATTCCGAGTTTGTGCAAGGCAGCGCCGAAATTCCGTGACCGGTAGATCTCATTATAAGCCCAGGAAGCAAGAAAATTCTCGCCATAAGCAACCAGGTCTTTTCCACCAGCGTCGCCCGTTTCGAGTTCCGCCATCAGGGTTTCCGCGGCCACCATACCCGATTTCATGGCGGTATGGGTTCCCTTGATCTTTGCAAAATTCAGCGTTCCCGCGTCACAGCCGACCAGCAATGCGCCAGGCATGGACATTTTCGGCAGCGAATTCAATCCGCCCTTGGTGATAGAGCGGGCGCCGTACGCCAGGCGCCGGCCACCGGTCAGGGTTTTCGCTACCAGTGGATGGTGTTTAAAACGTTGAAATTCGGCAAAAGGACTGATGTACGGGTTGGAATAATTCAGGTCTATGATTAATCCCACCACCACCTGGTTCTGTTCCAGGTGATAAAGGAAAAAACCACCGGACGCTTCGCTCGATAAGGGCCAGCCTGAACCATGCACCACCAGCCCTGGCTGAAAATTCTCCGGGTCCACCTCCCACAGTTCCTTGATGCCCAGACCGTAATGTTGTGGGTCACGGCCCTCGTCAAGCTTATACCTGTCGATGAGTTGCCGGCCCAGGTGCCCTCGGCTGCCCTCGGCAAAAACCGTATACCCGGCATGGAGTTCCAGGCCCGGCTCAAAGGTATCTTTCTGTTGTCCGGCAGCGGATATGCCCATGTCTCCCGTTGCCACGCCTGTGACCCGGCCCTGTGCATCGAACAGGATTTCCGTGGCTGCAAAACCGGGGTATATCTCAACTTCCAGTGCCTCCGCCTGTTCCGCCAGCCAGCGGCAAACGTTCCCGAGGCTGACGATATAATTGCCTTGATTGTGCATGCTCGCGGGTACCAGAGGACCGGGGACCCTGATAGCGGACTTGCCGCCGGTCAGGAAATACATGAGGTCCTTACTGACCGGTGTGTTTAATGGGGCTCCCCGTTGTTTCCAGTCAGGGATCAGTTCGTCCAGGGCGCGCGTTTCAAGTACGGCCCCGGAAAGAATATGGGCGCCGATCTCAGAGCCTTTCTCCAACAGACAGACACTGACGTCCCGTTGCTGCCGTTGCGCCAGGGTCTTGAGGTGAATGGCTGTCGCCAGTCCTGCCGGGCCACCGCCGACAATGACGACGTCATATTCCATGGACTCACGCTGCATGGTATCAACCATTATCCACAGGTTAATTCCCGGATAATATCAACTGCGGCGTTGTTTCAGGCTTTTTTCCAGTTGCTTCTTTCTTTGTTTCTCGCTGTTAACGTAGCCCAGCCAGGTTTCCGCGGCCTTGCGACTCCTCTTGTCTTTGCTGGCTTCGGTGAAGGCGGCAATGGATGCGTCAAATTTCTGCGTCTCGAACAGGGCCAGACCCAGCATGATGTTAGCCTGGTCGCTGCGCTTCAGGCCGCCTTTTTTGAATGCAGTCCGCAGAGATTTCACGGCATCGTCATACCTGTACAGGTTGATATAAGCCTGGGCGAGGCGCATGTCCAGTTCACCGTCTTTGGATAATCGGGCAGCCTGCTGCAAAGGCGGGAGTGATTTTTCATTTTCCTGGGCCTGCAACCAGGCCTGTGACAACAACCTCAGGTTCCTGATATTTTCCTCGATTTTACCTTCTTGCATTCCCTTATCCAGCAACACTGCAGCCTTGTAGGGGGCCTCATGCAGCATGTACAAGTTGGCGAGGTTCAGTTGCTGGTTGCCTCTTTGCAGCATTCCTGCCTCATAAAGCATTTCCAGGATGGACATCTGCTTATCCAGCCGCTTTAATTCGGAATAAGTGCCGGCCATAGTCAGCCAGTACTCCGCTTTGGGATAATAGACGACCAACTCCTTCAGTATCCCGAGCATATTCTCGTAATCGCCGAGATTGAAATAGTCCACCCGAATGAGAAGGAGCAGGTTTTCTTTCGGTATGTCGCCGCGGGCTGTGACCATGGCGTAAGCCTTCTTCAGTGGAACCAGCGATTCCTTGTACTGTTCCAACTGATAATAGCCCTGTCCCAACAGCATGTAAGCGTTTTCAGTAGGTTTCTCGGTCAGGGCAAACCACTTGTTGATAATATCTACCGCCTTTTTATAATTTTCGATAATGAAATAAAGCTGGGCCAGGGTATACAGGGAATTGGTCTCCAGCGCCTCGGGCAAATCCGGTTGGGCTAACACTTTTTCGTAAGAGTCGATGGCGTCATCGTACCTTTCCAAGGTGAAATAGGTATAGGCAAAATAGTTGTACAACTGTGCCTTCTCGTAGTTCGACAGCTTGGGTTGTTGAGCCAGGTCAGCTAAGGCCGCCAATCCCTGCTCGTAATTTTTAGCCTCAATCAGTTCCTGCGCCTCCGTCAATTTCTTGTAGACCTTTTCACTCATTGAGGGAGTTTTCTTGGTCTTGCGCTTCTCTCCCGAAGCTGATGATTCCTGCGCAAACGCATCCGGAATTGTTGCTGCAATGAAAACAGGGGTGACGGCAAACGTTAACGCCAACAATGCGCCACGTAGAAAAAGAGACTTAACGATTGCGCAACGAATACTCATGAGTGTCAATCTCCAGTGCTAATCTTCAAGTTCGAAGGTGATCTTGTTTTGTACGCCGGGCACCTCTATCGGCTGGCCGTCAACGACGCGAGGTTTATACTTGAACTTGGCGGCCGCCTGCAGCGAAGCCTTGTCGAAAATGCCCGGAGGCACGGATTCGACTATACGGATATCCTTGGTTGTGCCCGTTTTGGTTACGGTAAACTCAACTATGACGTAACCCTCAATGCCCCTGGACTGCGCCCGCCTGGGATAGATGGGCTGTACCTTGACGATGGGCAGGTATTCACCGTCACTGGGCGCCAGACCGAAACCGCTGGCATCCAGGTTTATATTCGTATTCACCGGGGCTGCCGAAACCTGTATGCTCTGGGCTTCCGGCGTTATATCATCCATGGAAGGAGGTGGTGGTTCCGGGGGTGGCTGGTCCGGGGGTGGCGGTTTTCTCGGCGGCGGTTTGCGCCGGTTAACCACCTCTTCAGGATTGACCCGGACAAACTCCAGCATCCTGCCCGCGTCGTCGTCGTCCAACCTCCGGTCGGCTATGTTAATCAGGTACTGCATCAGCCAGAACAAGCCGAAAACGACGACCAGGGCAGAAACGCCGGCAATCAGGTAACTAACAGTACGACCTACCATTTCCATTTCAACTGAACCTGCGACTATTTTTCCGCTGCAAGCGCGATATTGATCACGCCGGCCTGGCGCGCCGCGTCCATGACCTCGACCAGCATCTTATTCTTGGACTCCTCGTCCGCCTGGATGACAACCGAACCCTGGGGGTTCTCGGCGCGTAAACGTTTGATATTCGGGATAACGGAACGGATATCGATCTTCCTGCGATCCAGCCAGATATTGTTGTTGGCATCAATGGCAATAAGGATGTTGGCTTTTTTCTTTACTTCCGCGGTCGGAGCATCAGGTTTATTCACATCGATACCGGCTTCCTTGACAAAGGTCGCCGTTACAATAAAGAAAATCAGCATGATGAATACTATATCAATCAAAGGCGTGATATTGACCTCTGATTCATCATCGGCGGAAACACTGGTGATTCTACGCATAGTTAACCTTCCTCACAGCAGATTTATTAATGGTCCATAGTCAAGTGCTCACTCAATTTCTCTACTTCCGAGTCAGCCTTGCTCTGTAACCAGACACTGATAAAATAACCGGACAGCGCCGCGACCATACCGGACATGGTCGGCACCGTTGCCTGTGAAACCCCGGCAGCCATAGCCCTGGCATTGCCGGTGCCCAGGAACGCCATCACCTCAAACACCGTGATCATCCCCGTCACCGTTCCCAGCAAACCCACCAGCGGGCACAGTGCGACGCAGGCCTTGATGGTTCCCAGGTATTGATTCGCCCGGACCTTGACATCGGAGATCATGGCTTCCCGCACCCTGTGGGCATTCCAGGATTTTCTTTCAGGTCTTGTATCCCAGCGCTTGACGGCGTCCTCAGACAAGCGTGGCTGTTGCGTTGAAAAATATATTAACCGTTCCACAATACACAGCCACATGATGGCCAGCACTATTCCTACAAGGTAGAGAACCGGCCCACCCAGTTCCAGGAAATCACGAATGGCTTCCCACATGTTGATGAAGCCCTGTTCGAGCCCCACAACAGATGTAATACCGCGCAGGATTGAATAGATAAGGTCAACCATTCGTCGTCATTGCTGGTCGAATTACGCAACCCGGTGCTGTTGTTCGGACGCTTCTGCGACAAAACCGGTTGCCTGCCCTTCCAGCGTCTCGATGATCCTACGGCTCTGGCCGGCCATGATACTGTGCAGGAACACCGTCGGTATGGCGACACACAAGCCCAGCATCGTGGTAATCAAGGCCTGTGAAATGCCACCGGCCATGAGTTTCGGGTCGCCGGTGCCGAACAAGGTGATCGATTGGAACGTCACGATCATGCCGATAACCGTTCCCAGCAGTCCGAGCAACGGCGCAACCACGGAGATAACCTTGATCAAGGTGTTTAACCGGCTCAGCTTCGGCACCTCCCGTAATACCGCTTCCCCCATCTTCAATTCCAGGGATTCCAAATCAATTTCCTTGTTCTCATGGTAAGCGAGCAATACCCGGCCAAGCGGATTACTCCCGGAGGGATTATTCAGGTTACGCACCTGCCTGGCTACCGACATGCCGACACCCATCATGTAAAGTATCCTGAGCAAGGCAACGCTGATGCCGAAGATGCCCAGTCCGATGATAATCCAGCCAACGGTCCCACCCTGTGTCGTAGATCTTTCATACCAGCTGGGCACATCGACCAACTGGCCCAGCAACTGGCCCTTGGTCGGGTCCAGACCGAACGGAATAAAGCCGCCTTCAGCATCAACCAGGTCTTCAGCGCCACTGACAAAGCGATCTTCCGGCTGGCGCAGCA
>JAAXHV010000304.1:8902-14939 GCA_012270695.1 Gammaproteobacteria bacterium
TTCCCACTTCTTCGCCACCAGGAAGAACGACGTTCCCCCTGAAGCGCTTTACCTTGCCGGTCTCGGTCATTTCCCGCTGGATCTCGAACCAGAGTTCTTCAATCTCTTCCAGGGATGCCAATTCGCTCCCGGAACCCATTTTCTCTGCCAGCAAGGTCATGAAATCACCGCGGTGGGGATATTCAATATTGGTCAGTGAGGCATCAAATGTAGCCCGGGAATCGCCTGCTGCCGTCTGTAGCACACCAAACAGTTCCTTTAATGAACCCAGGGCTTGTTGCAGGTCTTGCTTTAAAACGTCTATATCGTCCTGGTTGGACTCAAATTCCTTCTCCAGGCGCTCGCTGATCGCTTCCAGGTTCGCCCTCTCCCGGTTGGCTTTCTGCAACAACGCAGTCTGGTTCGCCTTGTCACGTTTGAATTCCTCCTCCCTGGCCTGATTCTCCTCGGATTCATCGATCCTGCCCTGCTGCACCTGTTTCAGCAGCGTATCAAGCGACATCGCCTCATCGGCGGCAACGACAGGAGACAGGTAACCTGAGAGTAAGATGATAGCAATTAGGTATTGGTAAAGTTTCACGTCTGCGTCTCCTCTGTTACCGCGCCGCACTCACCGGCAATATGAACATGTCGGGCGGAAGCTGTTTCCTGGCGATCTTCAATCCCTGGCGGATATAATTACGGTATTCCGCGGAATCCAGGGGCACCCACTGCCGCATCTCCTGGTCCCAGACACCGTTCTCTTTGCCGTCGTCGGTCTGATATACCAACACGAGACGGCCGAAACGCAGTACACTCACCGGTCGTTCCTGGCCATTGATTTCGAGCACCTCGCTGTACTCATCCAGGTCACTGCCGTAACTCGTCTCGATGCGATACGCTTCCAGCACCAGCCGTAATTTTTCCGCTGCGGTAATACCGGCATCGCCGATATATTTTTTCAGGTCCTCGACCCTTTTGCGGCGCTCTTCCATGTGAAAGGGGCGGTCAAGCTCGACGAACTGCTCCAGGGCATTTGCCATTCTGAGCATGAGTGGAAAGATCTGACGCTCCACAACAGCTATCTCGTCAATGGATTCAGCTATCGTGCGTTTTTCCCGGTTTTGATCATCAACCTGTTTCTGCAATAACGTGTTATATACCTTCAGTCCGTCTATGACTTTCAGTTCGCGCCGGTATCTCGAGGCCAACTTCTCCGTGTCGTTCGCCGTCGTGTCTATGCGCTTCTGTGACTCTACCGCATCCTGGCTACGGGCAACGCCCTCATCCACAATCCTGTCAATATCATCTTGACTGTATGTAACCGGACCGAAAGCAAATATAAGACTCAACATTAATAACTTCGCGCAAGTTACTAATATCTTAATAGTATCCATAAGGAAATAACCTCCCCGCGGTGATGGAATAGAGTAAATCTCAAAAATCCCTGCATATAAACTGCATTATCAACTTCCAGATGATTGGCTTTTTCGATGTCAACCTGTTGTTTTTATTATTCTGCCCGTTCTGGCGAGAGTCAAGCAGACAAAAGCTCATTATACATCAGGAAATATAAAGTCAATATGAAATTTTGAAAAAGTAGAAATTGCACGAATTGTATCGGTATGAGATTCTTTCATGCCATGGGTGCGCCGATTCCTGAACAGATCCGAGATGTACTCACGGCTTATGCTGTCAATCCCGTTCAAGTTCGACCGGTCGAAACCGGTTTGATCAACAGGACTTACCGCGTCACCGACGTAAACGGTCTGGATTATATCCTGCAGGCGGTAAACAGGATGTTTCCTCCCGAACTGAACCTGGACATCGACGTGGTAACCCGACACCTGGAGAAATCGGGTTTGTTGACTCCAAGGTTACTGCCGGACCGGCACGGGATGGTGTTTTACCGGAACAGCGGCCGGACCTGGCGATTATTCAGTTATATCAGCGGTGTTACCCACCAGAGGCTGCGACAACCGGAACTGGCAGGGGCGGCCGGCGTCATGCTGGGACGCCTGCATGGGAGTCTGGCGCTGCTCGATTATGAGCTACGCACATCCCGACCCGGCGTTCATGATACTGACCGTCATGTGCGGCACTTGAAGAATACCCTGGAGAATAAGAAAGCTCACGCCAGATACGCGGCCATCGAGCCCCTGGCGGAAGACATACTGGCGCATTTGCGCCAACTCCCGAAATTGCCCGCAGTTTCCAAACGCCTGGTGCACGGCGATCCGAAAATATCCAACTTCATCTTCACAGGTGATGACCGGGAAGTGAAATGCATGGTCGATTTCGACACCTTGAATAAAATGCCCGTTTACCTGGAATTGGGTGACGCCCTGCGTTCATGGTGCAACCCGGCAGGGGAAGATACGACCGACGGGTACTTCTCCATGGCGCATTGCCGTGCGGCGCTTGACGGCTATGCCCGCCATACCGGAGACTTGCTCACACGGCAGGAATGGCTTGCCATCCCGCTGGCAACACTGACGATTTACCTCGAATTAGCCACCCGCTTCTGTGCCGACGCCTTGAATGAGGATTATTTTTCATGGGATGCAGACAGGTTCAGCAGTCACAGTGAGCACAGTGAAATCCGGGCCAGGGGACAGTTCAACGCGGCAAACTCTGTCCTCAACCATTACGATGAAATAAACAACGTGGTAAATGAAATATCTGCCCCCTGAACCAGGGCGGGTATGACCGCTACCCAGCCCTGACGTGTCAACGCCCTATCTGCTCCCTGAGCCAGGGCGGGTATATGAGAAATGCCCCAATCCGGAGACGAATAAGGTTTTCTGTAAATGCCAGGCTGGTAGCGGCGAGGACCGAAACATAATAATTATATATATATTATATTGACATACAACGCAACTTGTTTTATGTTGCAAGGTGTCCAGGAGAACACTTATGGACGATTTTGGGAGTTAACGAGTTAACAATATGGAAACCCTATACTCTCCCCACTATTCCGCCAGTTGTGAACAACGGCATTTTTGTTCCCGATGTGGGACTGCGCTGGTGTTGCGATGCAGTCACTGCGAATTCGGCAAGGAACCTGTAAACCAGGTTGAATACCGCTACCTCACCACCATGTTCTGCGACCTGGTTAATTCCACCGGCCTGGCCGCTAAACTGGACCCGGAAGAACTGCTGCAAATTATCCAGGCATACCGCTATCTCTGTGTTGCAATTATAAAAAACTACGGAGGCTTTGTGGGCTGCCAGGTGGGTGACGGCATCATGAGTTATTTCGGTTATCCCCGGGCCCATGAAGATGATGCGGAACGGGCAGCGCACGCGGCACTGGATTTAATTGCTTCGATTAAAAACCGGAAAACCGGATTGGCCGACGTGCCCGGGAACAGGCTATCCATTCGCATAGGGATCGCATCCGGATTAGTCGTGGCAGGAAATTTAACCGGCACCGGTATCATGCAGCAGGAAACCGTGGTCGGAGAGGCGCCTAATCTGGCTGCAAGATTACAAGCGCTGGCGCAGCCCGATACGGTAGTCGTGAGTACCGAGACCCGTAACCTCATACAAAATCGTTTCAGGTTAAAAAACATCGGTTTTCATCGAATACCGGGATTCGAAAAGACACACAGACCGTGGCAGGTAGTCGATGCAGCCGGTACGGAAACACGCTTGCATGGCAGCGGGCAAACCAGTGCGAGAGAACTGGTAGGCAGAAGCAGGGAATTCAGACGGCTCACCCGGTACTGGAACCAGGCTCAGCGTCATGAGGGCCGGATAGTGCTTGTCTGCGGTGAGGCTGGTGTAGGGAAATCAAAATTGCTGGAGACACTGGGCGCGCATGTCTCCCGGGAAAGTCCCAACCGGTTCATTTACCGCTGCTCACCGTTACACCCAAACGACACCGTGAACCTTGGTCTTGCGCGATTGCAGGCTTCAGTCGGATTGTCTGCCGGCGGTTCTGCTGCAGGGAAAATATCCACTGAGAAACCGGTTGATACGGAACCCTGTCTGATCATCCTGGAAGATGCGCATTGGATAAATTCCGTGTCAATGGAGTTACTCAATAAACTGATACCCGAGGTGCGAGGCAAACCGGTGCTTCTGGCGATATCACATCGGCTTCATTTCAAGCCTCCCGCACTGTGGTTTGAACAGGACCACGTGGAAGAAATCTCCCTGTCACCGCTGCCTCAGCCTGCCGCAGAACTGTTCATTAACCGGATCATCGGGGAAAGACGAGTCCCCGCCCAGGTCATTTCCCGAATCATTGCCGCAAGTGACGGCATCCCTTTCTTCCTGGAGGAATTAACCAGAACAGCCTTGCAAACACAGTTCGCTGGAAACAGAGAGTTGCAGCCGCTCCCGGGAGACTTTGAAATACCGAAAAAAATACGTACTGTTTTGATGGCAAGACTGGACCGGCACGCATCCTCCCGTGAAGCGGCACAGATTGGCGCGGCCCTGGGTCGCGAATTCAGTTATGGCCTGCTGACCAGGATCTGGACTCATGAGCAGAGTAAGCTTGATTATGCCTTGCATTCCCTATGCACAGACGGGCTGTTGGTAAAAACAGGAGATGCAGATAATGTCTGTTACAGATTCAAGTGGATATTGATGCGCGAGGTAGCATACCAAAGCATATTAATGCGTGTACGACAGCGTTTGCACGGGCGGATTACCAGGGTAATTGAGGAACACTATCCTGAATATGCCAGACTTCATCCGGCATTACTGCTCCCTTGCCGAAAGCCTGAAAATCTCAGACTCACAGCGAAATTAGAAAAAAAACAGCCGCGCGCACGAAAATTTGATTAACGGAATATTTATCATTGGGGGGACTGATGAGAAAGACATCTATTGAGATAACGGCAGGTTCATTGGCTGCGATAGAATTATTTTATGACCTTTCCTTTAATGACCGTAAGGTGGTTGCCGATAAATGCCGGGGAGTAAAATTCACAACGGGAGATATCATCACGTCTCATAATGATGTCGATACTGATGTTTATTTTATCATCAGCGGCCGGGTGCGGATCGCTATCTATTCCGCTTCGGGAAAGGAAATCTCTTTCCGCGACCAGGCCGCGGGTGAAATGTTTGGTGAAATCGCTGCGGTGGACAACAAATCCCGCTCCGCCTATGTCGTAACCCTGTGTGAAACCCTTCTTGCCGGCATGTCGGCAGAGAATTTTCTGTGGCTTATGCAGCTTTATCCATCGATCATGACCCGGACACTTGCTCACTTTGCCCAACTGATCAGGTCATTATCGGATCGTGTGGTTGAATTCAGTTCCCTGGACGTCAGAAACAGACTCCATGCTGAATTGCTTCGCTTAGCCTGGAAAAATATGGATAATGCCAATACTGCGACAATATCCCCAGCACCCAGGCACGTGGAACTCGCCAACCGTATCAGCACGCACCGGGAGGCAATAACGCGGGAGTTGGCGCAGCTCGCATCATCCGGCCTGATTCATAAAGGAAAAAACCTGCTGCGGATAAACGACGTAGTAAAACTTGAAAACATGGTTCAGGATACGATTGGAAGCTATAAAAAATAATCATTCGGTAACCCTAATCCCGCTTTAGAAAGCGGAAGAATCAAAAAAGCCCTGCCTGTATAATGTCTTGTGCGATTAATGACTATCACCCGATGGGTGCAACAGGCAAGGCTTATGAACATCCTACCCTATACCATAGCAAATACCAATGATTTATTGACCGGCCGCGGCGGGCTGGTGTGTGTGGCGGAGTTGCTGCGACGGATTGGATTTTCCTGCTGGGTTGAGCGTGACTTTCCCAAGCCGGGCAGCAACCGGGGGTACGGGCCGGCCGAGGTAGTGACTTTATGGATGCTGATGCTGCATGAGGGGGCGCGTTGTCTGGAGGACGTGCGGCATATTGGTGAGGACAAGGCGCTGCGCAAACTGCTGGGGTTACGCCGGGTGCCGAGCGCGGATATGCTGGGGGACTGGTTACGGCGGTTGGGCCAAGATGAGGTGGGTATCAAGGCATTAGTCAAGGTCAACCGGCGGCTGTTGGGGTGGGGTCTGGGCCGGTGTCGGCGGGTGAC
>JAAXHV010000304.1:15028-15461 GCA_012270695.1 Gammaproteobacteria bacterium
ACCTGTGTGGCGGGGTTGCCGGCGGGGGTGAGTGTGCGGTATCTGCGGGCGGATGCGGCGAGTTACCAGGGGGCGGTCTTGGCGTATTGTGATGCGCATGCGATAGGGTATGTGATACGGGCGAAGCGCTCGGATGAATTGAAGGCGTGGATAGGGGCGCGTCCGGAGTCGGCCTGGATGTCGCTCACCCGGGACGGGGAGGCGGTGGCCGGGCAGTCTGTGTGTCGGGGGGTGTGGGCGCTGGACGGGTATGAGCGGGCCTTCACGCTGGTGGTGCAACGCACGCGCAAAGAGGGGCAGCAGGCGTTGGATTTGGGGGAGGAGGATGCGACGGCGGATGAGACCTCGATGACAGACGGGCGCTATGTGTACCGGGCGCTGGCCACCAACCGGGACGCATTAACCGACAGTGAGATCGTGCACTGGTACAACC
>JAAXHV010000305.1 GCA_012270695.1 Gammaproteobacteria bacterium
GCTGGCCTGCCGCCTTGTTGAAGATGTGGAGGCAATTGTTTGAATGATGCCAAAGCGACCGCGACAATAGCACTGCTCATTTGACTCATTCCTGTTTATAGATTTTCCCTTGCTTCATGACAAAGCTGACATTCTGCATCAGACTGATTTCTGCCAAGGGGTCGCCTTTGACGGCAACAATATCCGCCCGTTTCCCGGCTTCAAGACTGCCCGCTTGGTCTTCAATCCTGAGCAACCGTGCAGTGTTGATCGTTGCGGCCTGCAAGGCATGCTCCGGCTTCATGCCGGCTCCGACCAGCAGGACAAACTCCTTTCCATTCTCCCCGTGTGGCGTCACGCCACTGTCAGTGCCGAAGGCGATGTTGACACCGCTCTTGTAGGCCTTGTTCACCATGGCAGGAACGGATTGCTCAAATCCTCTCACTTTTGCCAGAATGATTTCCGGGAAATAACCATCGATTTTAGTTTTCTGCACCGCAAAATCCGGCGCCATCATTGTCGGCACCAGATAGGTGCCGTGCTGCTTCATCAGGCGTATGCCTTCATCATCCAGCTCAGTGCCGTGTTCGATGGAATTGACACCGGCGCGTACGGCGCGCTTGATACCCTCAGCGCCATGGGCATGCGCAGCCACCACCATGCCGTAATCCGCGGCGGTTTCCACAATCGCCTCAAGTTCATCCATGGCAACATGCGGGGCCATCCCGTTTTTTGTGGTACTCAGCATGCCGCCGGTGGCAGCCACCTTGATGACATCCGCGCCATCCTTGTAACGCTGGCGCACCGCCTTGCGCGCCTCATAAGGCCCGTTGATCACACCGTCCAGCGGGCCGGGATCGCCCATCAGGGCATAACTGTTTCCACTGGTGGGGTCCATGTGACCGCCGGTCACGGAAATGCCCTTTCCCGCGGTTAATATGTGCGGTCCCTCCACATATCCCTGTTCAATCGCGTTGCGCAGGGAAATGGTGATATTGTCGGTGTCCCCGATATTGCGCACCGTGGTAAATCCGGCCAGCAAGGTACGCCGGGCATAGACCGCCGACCTGTAGGCGTGATCAGCCGGGTTGAGCGTATACTTTTCCGTATAAAAATCCGGAGTTAATTCCATATCCAGGTGTACATGCATATCCATTAAACCCGGCATAACGGTCGAATCGCGCAAATCGATCACCTGTCCGCCGGCCGTAACTTCCTCATAGCCGGCTGCAACGGAGACGATTTTCCCGTCTGCCACGTGGATGCTCCGTTCTTCAAGAACGTTACCGGAGACACTGTCAAACATTGCGCCAGCATGAAGCGTGTAACTTTCCGCCAGGGTAGCGGCGCTCAGTAACAGGAAGACTACTGCCAACCCGCATTTCTCACCAAGTGATGTGATGCTCGCGCCGGATTTTTGATGTGCGCCCTCCTTGGCGCACCCCCTGCGGGCGTTCTTCGAACAAAAAGACAAGCGAGGGCACATCACTT
>JAAXHV010000306.1 GCA_012270695.1 Gammaproteobacteria bacterium
GCGAACACCCGCTGGTCATGCAGTTCGTAACCGTAGTAACCCATCTCAATGTCAGCTCCCGTCACCACCGCCCTGACACCTGGGAGACTGACAGCTTCGGAGGTATCGACGGACAGGATCTTCGCATGGGCATGGGTGCTGCGTATTAGCGCGCCATAGATCATACGCGGCAGGCGGACGTCTTCGGCATAGACTGCGCGCCCGGTGGCCTTTTCCACGGCGTCAGTGCGCACCATGCGCGCGCCGATTGCGCCGTCCTCGCCGTTGGCGGTTCGCGCATGGATACTGCCGTCGCTTAACGCCTGTGCGGCGTCGAAGATCTTGCTGTAGCCGGTGCAGCGGCACAGGTTGCTGGAGATTGTGACCCTAACTTCCTCTTCGTCAGGATGGGGATTCCGGTCGAACAGGTCTTTCAGTGAAAGCACCATTCCCGGTGTGCAAAAGCCGCACTGGATACCACCGCACTGGATGATGGCCTGTTGCACCGGATCCAGCGCCCCCGGTTTGCCCAGCCCTTCGATAGTGGTCACCTCCCGCCCTTCTGCCTGGAGCGCCAGGACCATGCACGAGTTTACCGCGTTGCCGTCCAGCAGCACGGTACAACTGCCGCAATCCCCGGTGCCGCAGCCTTCCTTGGTGCCGATCAGTCCCAGGTCGACGCGCAACGCATCAAGTAAGCGTGTGCGTGGAGTGACTTCAATGGCTTCCGCCAGGTTGTTGACGGTAAAGTTGAGGGTCTGTTTCTTCATTGCAGGTAGCTTCGCACCGCGTCCAGTACCATCGTCCATGTTGAACTGTCTGGATTGATCACTTCGAAGTGACCTGAATCGGGCGCCAGCACGCGTTTTATCCCGGTATCGCCAATCGCCCGCGCAGCCGTTGCGTAGGCCTCACCGAAAGGTGTCCAGACCGTATCGTGCACCCCCATTATCAAGGTCTGCTGTACACCGATAGGCGCCATGCGCGCGGGTTCAACGTAGGCATAGCGCTCCGGACGCTCGGCAGGGGACCCGTCCATGAGTCTGTCGATCACGTTGTCGCAATTGCCTTGCTGGTGGAGTTGCGTAAGCGCGGCAGCCGGAGCCAGCGCAACGACGCCGATCAGGGGAAGCGGATCGGGTTGGTAAAGATCATGGTCGGCGGGGATCCTCGGGCGGGCGCCGGTCCAGAGCGCCAAGTGACCACCGGCTGAGTGTCCCATTACGATGACCCTGGAGAGGTCCAGAGGATATTCCATGGCCAAACTCCGCAAGTAGTCAGTGCCGGAACCGATATCGAGAAGGGTTCCGGGATAAGCGCCTCCGGGGTTCCCGACACGGCGGTATTCGAGATTCCATACCGCCAGGCCTTGCTCATGCAGCGCCCAGGCCAGGGGGCGCGTCGTGGTAATATCGTACTCGGCCAGCCAGCAACCGCCGTGTATGAATACGACGACAGGGAAAGGTCCCTCACCGGCAGGAACATGCAACTCGCCGAATTGCAAGGGATCGCTGCCATAGGCGATCTTCATACCCGGTTCACCTGACGACAGGTCGGCCAGCAGGTCTTCCACAGTCATTATGTCTGCGTTTACACTTGACAGGCTCGCACACAGCCAAAAGACAAGCGCCCCAATACTGTATTTCGTTCTCATTTCTAACCTCCTCATATCTCGAGGTTTAAGGGATTTCTGACAAGTCCTGAACCGCTCCCACACTGGATACGGGAATGGACTTGTTCAGTATAACTTAACATACCGTGATGAGCCGGTCGAACGTTAACCGCCCCGCTGCTATATTACTATCTTTTATCGTCACCCCCGTATATCATTTATATTTTTCATAAAGGAGGGCGGATAAGTTAATACTCTCAACACAGCCAGCTCGGACAGACCGCGCGCTGTCCTCGTCCATGTCAATTTTCAAAACCCGCTCTACAATGAAGAATTGCACGAATTCGTGCGACTGACGGAATCTTCCGGCTTGGTCCCCGCAAACACTATTACCGGCAGCCGGGCCAGGCCCGATGCCCGATTTTTTATCGGCTCAGGCAAGGTGGAGGAGATCAGGGCATCTGCTCAGGATCATGACGCTGATATTGTGATCTTCAACCATGGTTTATCACCGGCCCAGGAGCGCAACCTGGAGCATGAAATTAATTGTCGGGTTCTCGACCGGGTTGGTTTGATCCTCGATATTTTTTCCCAGCGCGCCAGATCCTACGAAGGCAAGCTGCAAGTTGAACTGGCACAGTTGCAGCATTTATCCACCCGTCTGGTTCGAGGCTGGTCTCACCTGGAAAGACAAAAAGGCGGTATCGGTCTGAGAGGGCCGGGAGAAACCCAGTTGGAGACGGACCGGCGTTTGATCGGCAAGCGCATAAAAACCATCCGCGGCAGGTTGGAGAAAGTGAAAAGCCGGAGAGAGCAGGGGAGACGGTTGCGCCGACGCAATAATGCTGCCGTGGTCTCTCTGGTAGGGTATACCAACGCCGGCAAGTCCACGCTGTTTAACCGATTGACCGGCGCCGACGTGTATTGTGCTGATAAACTGTTCGCCACCCTGGACCCTACTATCAGGAAAACCCGTCTGGCTGAGCATCTATCAGTGCTGATCAGCGATACCGTAGGTTTTATACGGCATATCCCCCATGACCTGGTGGAGTCTTTCCATGCTACCCTGGACGAGATAAAAAACGCTGATTTACTGTTGCACGTAGTCGATATCAATGATGATCACCGCAAGCGCATTGAGGAGGTGAATACGGTAATCGACGAGTTGGGGGCGACATCCATTCCGCAGATTCTCGTCTTCAACAAAATAGACCGGGCGGGGATTGAGCCGGCAAACGCGAAGCCGCAGAACAGGGCAGGAAACAGAAGCAACGGCGCCAGCGCGCGTGCCTGGGTTTCAGCCATGACCGGCGCCGGGCTGGTGGAGTTGCAACAGCTGATATGCCAGGAACTGCTTTAACCTGTCCTGGAACAGGCTTGCCTGGAGGAAGAGCAGAGTGCTCATACGATCCTTTTCACACAGGCGCTTCAGCATTGTGGTAAACTTCCGGATAGATTTGGCAAATCGGCAATGACAACACGAGGTGACGTATATGGGTTGGAATGAACCACCGGAAAATAAAGGGCAGGACCCCTGGGGCAACCGGGGCAGGGGGGAAGGTCCGCCTGACCTGGATGATATCGTCCGCAAGATGCAGGAGGGTTTTAGCGGTATCTTCGGCAGGAAGACATCCGCCCCGAAAAAAGAACGCAAAGGATTTCCCTTCTCCTGGCTGATCGTAGTCATAGTCCTCGTCCTGCTGCTGTTGGTAGACATCACCTACCTTGTCGATCAGCAGGAACGTGGGGTCGTGTTGCGTTTCGGTCGTTATGAGAAAACCTTACAACCAGGCTTGAATTTCGTTCTTCCGAGTCTCATCGACAGGGTCATCACCGTTAACGTCGGCCAGGTGCGTTCTATTACCCATAAGGCATCGATGCTGACCCAGGATGAAAACATCGTGGACGTTGAAGTTGCCGTACAGTGGCGGATTAACGAGCCGGCTGATTTTATCTTTAATGTGAAAGACCCGGCTTTGACGCTGCGCCAGGTAACGGAAAGCGCCGTGCGCGCAGTCATCGGACAGAGTCAGCTGGATTACGTGCTCACCGAGGGACGCAGTGAGATTGCGCAACAGCAACAAGAGTTGATGCAGAAGATATTGGTTGACGATTACCAGTCCGGGATCCTTATCGTCACCGTCGAAATGCAGCCGGCAAAACCTCCTGAAGACGTCAAGGCCGCGTTTGATGATGCCATCAAGGCCAGGGAAGACGAACAGCGCCTGGTTAATGAGGCGGAGGCTTACCGAAATGACATCCTGCCGCGCGCCCGCGGCGCTGCCGCTCGAGTCAGGGAAGAGGCTAACGCCTACAAGGCTTCAGTCATAGCAAAGTCAGAAGGCGATGCGGCGCGCTTTGATCAATTACTTACGGAATATGAACAGGCGCCGGAAATCACCCGAAAACGCCTGTACCTGGAATCCATAGAATCAGTTATGTCCGGCACCAATAAGGTGTTGCTTGACGCAGAGGGCGGCAACAGCCTGATGTATCTGCCGTTGGACAAGCTGATGCAACCCCGCACCTCATCTTCCATGAGCCTGCCCCGGGATCGTAGTTCGGATAGCGCCGGCTCCCAATCAGTAAATGACATTGCAGAACGTGTTGGAAACAGAGCACGAGGAGTGAGATAACCATGTGGCTGCGCATTATCATACCTGTTGTCCTGCTGGCTGTCGTTGCCTATTTTTCACTGTTCAGGGTGCAGGAGTACGAACAGGCCATTGTTTTCCAGTTCAAGGAGATCCAACGATCCGATTATGAACCTGGCTTGCATTTCATGATCCCCGTCATCAATACCGCACAGAAGTTTGAAACCCGGTTGTTGAACCTGGACCAGGAACCGCAACGGTTTTTAACTGTGGAAAAGAAAGACGTGATCGTCGATTATTACGCAAAATGGGTTATCTCTGACGTTGAAAAGTTTTACGTGGCGACCCGTGGCGGCGATGTCCACTATGCCACCGGGTTGCTCGGGCAGAGAATCAATCGCGCCCTGCGCGACGAGTTCGGCAAACGCACGGTTCAGGAGGTGGTTGCCGGTGAACGTGGTGAAATCCTGGACGTGGTAGAGACAACCACTGAGCAGTTGCGTGAAGAACTGGGGATTACCGTAGTTGACGTCAGGACCAAGCGAATCGACCTGCCGGAAGAAGTCAGCAACTCAGTCTATGCCAGGATGCGGGCCGAGAGGACCCGGGTGGCAAAAGACTTTCGCGCGCGCGGTGAAGAAGCAGCGGAACGGATCAGGGCGAACGCTGACCGTGAACGTGAGATCATCCTTGCCAATGCTTACCGGGACGCGGAAACTGTTCGCGGCCAAGGCGATGCCCGCGCCACTGAGATCTACGCCGGAGCATTCGGCAAAGATCAGGAATTCTACACGCTGTATCGCAGCCTGAACGCCTACAGGACAAGTTTCAACAACAACAGCGATATCCTCCTGCTTGAGCCGGATTCTGATTTCTTCAGGTATTTCAATAACTCCCAGGGTGAGTAAGCGGGAGAATCCGGTACGGTTCAGCCCGGCCGAATGACACCCGATGAAGCTTCTCACCATTTGAATCCGGGCTAACCATGTGGACGGAATTGCTCAGCGCCATCGCGCTGGTCTTCATCCTGGAAGGAATTATGCCTTTCGTGAATCCCAACTGGATCAAACGGGTATTTCTTACCGCGTCACAGATGGATAATACTGCACTGCGCTTTATAGGCGTCAGCAGCATGCTGGTCGGCATGGTCCTGTTATATATCGTGCGTTGAAATGCCGTATATTCCGAAATTATCCTTTCTTGAATGAGGAGATGACAGAGTATGCGGGCTAAAAACAAATGGCTGTTGCCCGAGGGGATTGAAGAGGTATTGCCGCCACAGGCCGTACAGCTTGACGGCCTGTGCCGCCGCATTATGGACCAGTTTGCCGCCTGGGGATACGAGTTGGTGATCCCGCCGCTGATCGAATACCTCGACACCTTATTGACCGGCACCGATGAAGACCTGGAACTGCAGACCTTCAAGGTTACCGATCAATTGAATGGAAAACTGATGGGAATCCGTGCTGACACCACCCCGCAGGTAGCGCGCATCGAAGTGCACAACCTGCAGCGTAACCGTCCGAGCCGGTTGTGCTATATCGGCACGGTGTTGCACACTTTGCCGGGGGGGCTAGGCGGCACGCGCTCACCCTTGCAGGTGGGGGCGGAGCTGTACGGCCACAGAGGTATTGAGAGCGACGCAGAAATCTTGGCCCTGATGCTCAAGACCTTGCAACTGGCAGGACTCAAAGACATTCACGTCGATATCGGCCACGTGGGGATCCTGCAGGGATTGATTAAACCGTTACAACTGACGCCTGAGCAGGAAAACAGCATTTTCAGTTGCGTGCAGCGAAAGGCAACGGACGAACTGAAAGACATCCTGGCGAAATGGTCTGTTGCCTCCGGCTCGGGCTCGGCCCTGCTCCAACTGATGGAACTGGAGGGTGACGCAGACATCCTGGACGAGGTGAGAGCTATCCTGGGGTCCTGCGCAGAGGAACTATGCGGCTACGTGGATGAATTGCGGAACATTGCTGAACTGACCCTGCGCCAGGTAGAGGATGCGCCCTTGTATTTTGACGTGACCGAATTTCAGGGTTACCACTATCATACCGGTATGACGTTCGTGGCCTATTTGCCTGGAGAGAGTCACGGGATAGCTTTCGGCGGACGTTATGATGAGGTGGGGGAGGCATTCGGCCGGCCGTGTCCAGCGACCGGTTTCAGCACGGACGCATACAAGCTGTTTGAATTGGCGCCCCATTCATATCAACCGAAAAAGGGGATTTATGCGCCACTCTCTGAAGCCCCGGGGCTGTATGAACTGGTGGAAAAATTAAGGGCTGAAGGTGAAACTGTGATTTACAAGCTGCCCGGAGATGAAACCGATGCACGGGAACTGGGTTGTGATCGGGAAGTCGTCCTGGAATACGGGCGCTGGCGCGTCAGGGAAGCCTGACCCGCTCTCGTGGCTGCACGACTGATACACAGATGGGCAACAGCATAGTTGTAATAGGCGCCCAGTGGGGTGATGAAGGCAAGGGCAAGATCGTCGACCTGCTGGCTGAGCAGGTGCAGGCCGTGGTCAGGTTCCAGGGCGGCCATAATGCCGGACATACGCTTGTCATCGACGGGGAGCAGACCATACTGCACTTGATCCCGTCCGGTATCCTGCATGAAGGGGTGCGATGTTTTATCGGCAACGGGGTGGTATTGTCACTGCGCGCCCTGCTTGATGAAATCGTCATGCTGGAAAAAAAGGGGATACAGGCGCGGGATAAACTCCATATCAGTGAAGCCTGTGTCCTGTTGCTGCCGCACCATATCCTCCTGGACCATGCCCGTGAGGATGCTCGCGGCAAGGCAGCCATTGGCACGACCGGGCGCGGCATCGGCCCCGCTTACGAGGATAAGGTGGCCAGGTGGGCGCTACGGGTCTGCGATTTGGAGAATCCCGACGTCGTTGAAGACAAATTAAGGGAGACGCTTGAGTTTCATAATTTTGTGCTTAAAAACTATTACCGGGCCGGGACCGTGGACCACGGTCAAACACTGGATGAAATACTGGCCCTGGCCGGGGAGATTATGCCGATGGTGTCGGACGTGACCGGGATGTTATATGAAATAAGGCAGCAGAACGGAAACATATTGTTTGAAGGCGCCCAGGGCACGCTGCTGGACCTGGACCATGGCACTTATCCGTTCGTCACCTCTTCGAATACCACCACAGGCAGCGCCGCTACCGGCTCCGGCGTCGCTCCCGGAAATTTTGATTACGTCCTGGGGATTACCAAGGCCTATACCACCCGGGTCGGCGCCGGTCCGTTTCCGACTGAGCTGACCGGTGCGGACGGGGCACTGCTGCGGGATAAAGGACAGGAATTCGGCGCAACGACAGGGCGTCCCAGGCGCTGCGGCTGGTTTGACGCGGCGGCATTAAAACGCTCCGTGCAACTGAACGGCCTGTCCGGACTTTGTATCACCAAGCTGGACGTACTGGATGGTCTGGATACTGTGAAAATATGCAGTGGATATCGGACAGGTGGTGAAGTTCACGCCGTCCCCCTGGCTGGCGAGATGGCAAACTGCAAACCGGTCTACGAGGAAATGCGCGGCTGGCAAGGCGTAACGCGAGGA
>JAAXHV010000307.1 GCA_012270695.1 Gammaproteobacteria bacterium
ATCACCTGGTGAGAAATCCGGGCTGGGTAAGTCCGGCATAACACCCGTCTTTGAAGAGGATGGATTAAGATACTATGTTGAGGTCAGGTTTGTTCCTGTTGTGTATTCCTTATCAGGCGTTCCAGGCGTAGCTGGGGCAGGACCCACTCCGGGGATAGCTCTATGGCCCGGCGATAGTCGGCCGCGGCGTTATCAAATTCCTTGTTATTTTCATAAGCCATAGCGCGGTTGAAATGGGCAATATGGTTTTTCGTCAAGGTCAATTCAATGGCGGTGGTGTACTGCTGTATCGCCACGTCGTACTTCTTACCCATCAGGTAGAGGTTACCCAGGTTCACGTAGACCTCGCCTGTTTCCGGCCCCAGTTCAATAGCGGTCCGGTAGTCTTTAAGCGCTTTTTGATAGTCTTCCATGGCGCCGTACAGGATGCCGCGGTTGACGTAAGTGGCCAGCAGGTCTTTGCGGGTTAAGCGCCCGTGCAGGACCGCCTGGTCACATTCCTGTATATCCTCCCTGGATGAGGAGTTCATCTGGATGGCCAGGGTGGAAGCCATGTAACAGTTGCGCGCGTATGAGCCACCGCCGATGACGCTCATTGACTGGGTGTTACCGGTTATGGGCGAGAAAATAAGAACAGGTAGCAACGCGCTTAAAATAAACCGTAGTGAGATCATTCGGAGCACCTCATGTCTGACCTTTACTCAAGTATAGATAAAAAAAACCTGTCCCGCCATGCTATAGTTACCCGCCGATAACCCTCATGTCTGACCGGAAACAGAGAAGAAATAATAAATGATCGACTTATATTACTGGCCGACCCCCAATGGTTGGAAAATCTCAATTATGCTGGAAGAATGCGGTCTGGAATACAGGCTGATACCGGTGGACATAGGGCGGGGAGATCAATTCAAGCCGGAGTTTCTGGCCATCAGCCCCAATAACCGCATGCCGGCCATCGTTGACCATGACGTGGATGGAGAGCCGGTCTCCGTGTTCGAATCAGGCGCCATACTGATGTACCTGGCCGAGAAAACCGGGCGTTTCCTGCCGGCGGACCCGCGCGCCAAGCTGCAGGTCATGCAATGGGTGTTCTGGCAGGTAGGCGGCCTCGGCCCCATGGCCGGCCAGCTCGGTCACTTTACCAATTATGCGCCCGAGAAAATCGAGTACGCCCTGAAGCGCTATGGCGATGAATACAATCGATTGTTGGGAGTCATCGAAAAGCAATTGGCAGACAAGAATTACCTGTGCGGTGATTATTCCATCGCCGATATGGCCTCCTGGCCCTGGGTCGTAGTGCATGAGCGGGTGAACCAGAGTCTGGACGGGTTTCCCCGCGTCACGGCCTGGGATGAGCGGATGAAAACCAGACCAAAAGTATCCGTTGGCAAAGACCTGGGCAAGGAATTACGCCGCCCGCTGGAGAAGGATGAGGAAGCCCGCCGAATTATGTTCGGCCAGACCGCTGCGTCGGTGGCCGAAGCTGCTGGGAGGTAGGTAATCATTATCAAACAAATGGGTCCACAAGTTCTACCCCACAGGCCTCAAAGTCTCGCCGATTACGGGTTGCAACCTGTAGTCCATGGGTAAGTGCGGTTGCAGCAATGAGACTGTCTTTGATCGGCATTGGTCTTCCTATAGATCGTAGATAGGCAAGGAGTTCTGCCCAGCGCAATCCCGTCTCTACATCCCAGGGCACACAGTGAATACGCCGGACGACTTCTTCAAACCAGCCTTCGAGTTCCCGGCGTCGTCGGCCCGGTGGAAGCAGTAGGATTCCGAAGCGGACTTCTCCCAAGATCACCGGATCAACTACAAGGTCGCGTTCGTTACGCTTTAACCACTCAACCACCCTGATATCGGGGCTTGGCCGGGTAGCCTCGCACAACACGTTGGCATCGACGAGACACGTCACGATGGTCCTTCAAGCGTGTCGGTAGACTCCGATTCGATGGGAACAAACCAGCCCTTAACCGGACATGCGAGGAGCGTGTCCACTAATCCCTGGTTCTTCGGGGGGTCGGTAACTACCAGACGATATTCGCCTTTATCCACGCGCTCTATATCAAACGCTTGGCCAGGTTCTATTTTGTCCTGATTACGAAAGACGGCTGGTACAACGATCTGGCCCTTCGATGAGATGATAGTCTTCATACCATGTAAGATAACGTCTTACCTTAGTATTGTCAATGCATTTATCCTGGACATTAAAACGGTCATGGTGTTAGCCAAGACCTTGCTTGGCGAAATGAAATTGACCAGAATAGTCTGAAATTTTTAACCAGATGCCTCTTTATGCAAACTACAACTGTATCACAACTCAAAACATCGTTAAGCGCCTACCTGCGCCAGGTACGAGAGGGCAGTCTCACGTCCTCTGGCGAACGCGCTGCTCGCCGCGTGTTGCAGACTTTGATGCGAAGCCAGTGAGGATCCGGCAAAACGCGCCTGTCATTTGGATGACATTGACGTGCTGGCTGCAATACCGACAGAACCAGGACCCGGCATGACTGAAGATTTCTTAAATGAATGCTTAAGCCAGTATTTGCGTGAATTTCTTGCGTAATAAGGCAGATTTGGAGAGCAGGACCGGCGGGCCTGCCACCGACGATACATACGTGGTTATGGGCGGTTTCATCAAATGCGGCCATGGTTGCGTAGCCCTGCTAATGGTGCTGTAATTCCAAAACCCTATGATACTGAAAAACACGTTATGAGAACTTCTTTAATCAAAAAGGAACGATGGGGACAGATTTCAAATCCCGCTAGATAATCAGATTTCAATAAAACGGAACCGACATGAGCCAGAAAAAACAACCTTCCCCCGAACTGTTTCTCAATGCCGTCATGGCCTATCGTGATTCCGCTGCAGTGAAAGGAGCGGTGGAACTGGACGTGTTTACAGCGCTCGCCCAGGGTGTGAATACGGTAGAGGACCTGGCCGGGCATTGTCAGGCCGACAAACGCGGTATGCGCATCCTGTGTGATTACCTCTGCGTGATGGGCCTGCTGGAGAAATCCGGTTCGGCCTATTCGCTGACCGAGGATTCGGCGGTATTCCTGGACCGGAATTCACCCGCGTACATGGGAGACGTTGTGAACTTCCTGCTAGACCCGTTTTTCATCAGGGATATCGGCGACGTTGCCAGGGCGGTCAGAAAAGGCGGCGTGGTGACCTCCACAACGGGTTCCGACGTGCCCGGACATCCCATGTGGGAGACGTTCGCCCGATCCATGACCGGCCTGAACCGCATGCCAGCCGACCTGTTGGCCGACCTGGTCTGCGCCGACCTGGCTGGTACGGAAGCCGGGGAAAAGGTCAGAGTGCTGGATATCGCGGCCGGTTCCGGGATTTTCGGTATCACTGTGGCGCAAAAACACCCGCAAGCCGAGATTACCGCGGTTGACTGGCCTAACGTTCTGGAAGTGGCCTTGGAAAACGTGGCACAAGCCGGCCTTGGCCAACGCTACAACACTATTCCGGGCAGCGCTTTTGAGGTTGAAGCGGGGACCGGCTACCAGGTGATCCTGCTGTGCAATTTCCTGCATCACTTTGATGCGGCCACCTGCTCGAAGTTCCTGGCGCGCATGAAGGCTGCCCTGGCCGCCGCCGGTAAGTTGTACACACTGGAATTCGTTCCGAATGAAGATCGGATTTCCCCGCCGTTTGTCGCGGGGTTTGACCTGCACATGCTGCGCCAGACACCCGCCGGCGACACCTACACCGCCGCTGAATACGAGGAAATTTTTGCCGCCGCCGGACTTGAGGTGACTGCAGCGACACCGTTATCCGACACTGCGTACACAGTAGTCATTGCAGGCCACAACCGGTAATGCGGGTTAAAGCCGAGTTGCTGAACCTGGTGGAAGCCGTGGCGGAACGGGTTGAGCTCCCATTGATTAAATGGGTCTATATCCCGGAACCCGACCCTGGCCCCAACCGGCACACTGAATTTGGCATTGTGGCGCTTCAGGACGGTTCCGCCGGGCTTTACTATGCCTGGCTGGGCGCTTCACAAAAAGGCATGGGAAGCCGCTATGAGCCCCAGGAATTCATCGGCAAACATCCCCTTGAACTGGCGCGGTAT
>JAAXHV010000308.1 GCA_012270695.1 Gammaproteobacteria bacterium
TTACCGGCATAAGCGGTACACAGGGCCGACGTGGTATTCAGGACACCCGGTCCGGGGACCACGCTGTAAACACCCACCCTGCCCGAGGAACGGGCATAGCCGTATGCCATGTAGGCCACACCCTGTTCATGGCGGGAGTTGAAAATCCTGAGTCCGTCGCCTTCGTTATAAACGGCATCGAACAGGTGGTAGGTTTGGCCTCCCGGCAGGCCGAAGATAGTATCGACACCGTACCGGCGTACCGATTTGATGAGCGCTTCGGCGCCGGTCATCGTGCTCATGGAGTGTCTCCTCTGGTTTTTTGTAGTATCGTTCCCGTTAACAGAAAGCAAAGATAAAATAAGTAATTGACGGCTGGTTTTGGTAAAGCTTAACAAACTTACCGGGATAGCAATCGATTATTCCAGGTTGAATAGCTTCAGTTAAAGTGTAGCCAGACCGTCAAGTGCAGTTTGGCAGATTTTACACCCCGTGGTTACGACTCTATCCCGCCAGGCCTGGTCCATAGGGCAGAAAGCTTCCAGCAGTTCCTGTTTGATTTTCCGCTGCCGGTACCTGGATATCTCCCGGACACGCTTTTTATATCGTAGCCAGGCATCTGCTCTCAAAGCGTTTTGAACGCGTGCCTGATCGTACGTGCCGAATTCTATCCCTGCACCTAGCAACATACTGCCGGGAAGCTGTTCGGCATAGCCTCTTATGATATTGCCGCCGGCATTCGCGGCAGCGGAGTTCGGGTTTCGAGTGGACCTGACAAGCGAACCAAATATCTTTTGAAGTCTTTTGAAATTTTCGCTTGTATCAGGTTCGACTGAAAGCAGAACTGCTTGTCCATAATTACCCAGGCCCGAATGAATGTCCAGAAATATGATTTTGGAGGCACATGTTAAAAACTCCCCGGTTATCCGTTCGACGGTGCGTCTTGACCAGCTTGGCCTGGCGCCCCCGTAAAATATATTCTCAGGGTAGGCGTACTGTCCTTGACGTAACGATCGGCTCACAACGTCATGTCCATATTTGCAGCGTAATTCGTTCAGCCTGGCGTTGGCTTCGGCAATATTTTTCCTTGTCCACTCATCCGGTAAAAGATAGGGGGCAAGTTCAGCGAAAATATCATTTTGTGTCTGGCTGTCGTCACAAAAATCTATGAAGTTTCGGTTCAAATCCACATTGTTTTCATCACAACGACTGCTCCAGGAGAATCCGAACGGATTGATTCCGTGAACCAGGTATATGGCAGTGTCACGGGTAACAGTTTTATCACTGAGCAATTCGAGAAACGCGACCTGGATGGCAGACCCGCAATATCCTTCAATACCGTGTGTGCCTGATTGAACCAGCAACACCGTTTGTGCGTTTTTCTTCCCGATCCGCGCAAGGTCCGTACTAAGGGTCTCTCCATGCCTCCCTGGAAGCGGGTGCTCATACGATTTGATGCGGGCGCCGGTACGGGTGGCCATGTCGAGAAAGTATTCTCTGGCATGTCTGTAATCCCGGGAAAAGTATCTCGCGGTAGTGTTTAATCTCACGGGTTGTTGTTTCAGAAATTAAAACAGCGTGTTATAAACTATTGCACAATAATAGAGTAGGCCAGTTTATTTGATATGCCGCAAGTCTATTTTTCCGGAATCTTCCACCTTCTTTTGTTTTTTATTGTTATCTATCCAGCCATAACGGTTGCAGAACGCCCGTTACAAATCGCATTCTCACGAGAAACTGACTTTATTGATCGGTTACATACCGATTCAATGGAATCTGCTGCTTTATCCCTGGCCGTATACGATACCTTGTTATACAGGGAGCCCGGTTCCGGACGTATTGAGGGACTGCTTGCCAATGCGTGGACCTGGAATAGTGCACATGATGCGATCGACCTGACACTGAGAAAAGGTGTTCATTTTCATAATGGTGAATCCCTGGATGCTGATGACGTCGTATATACAATCGGCCTGCTGATCGATCCTGCCAACAATATCCACTTCAGGCAAAGGGAGGCCAGCTTTGGCTTCATTGACAGTGTGGAGAAGCTCGACCATCACCGGGTGCGTATTCATTTGAGACAACCCGAGCCGCTAGCGGAGTACGTACTCTCGAGTCGTCTGGTAATCTGGCCGCAGACATATACAGAAAACAATGGAGGGCATCTTATCCATCGAACAGAGCCGGTGGGCACGGGTCCTTACCGTGTACTGGCGTTGGAACCCGGGAAACAGACAGTTCTGTCAGCAAACCAGGATTACTTCAAAGGCCCGAAATCTGCTGCAACCGTGACAAAACTGATTATCAGAACGGTTCCGGATGTCCAAACGCAGATCGCAGAATTGCTACAGGGGTCATTGGATTTTACCTGGGGGTTACCCGCGGATCACGTCCGCTTTTTGAGCGGCTATTCCCGACTGGCAGTCGCAAGCGCACAAAGCGCAAGAATAACTTTTCTCAGTCTTGATGCCGGAGGACGAAGTAATAGTGACTTATTGGGCAATTTGTCTGTTCGTCGGGCAGTTTCTCATGCCATAGATCGGGGAAGTCTTACTGAACATCTTGTGGGAGGCGGTGCTGAACCTCTCTATTTCCAATGCCATCCCGCCCAGTATAACTGTTTGTCAAAGCCGCAAGAATCATCCCGGGAATTCGATCCCGTGAAAGCAAAAAGTTTATTGAGAGAAGCCGGTTACCAGGATGTGATCAGTCTGGAATTAATGTGCGGGTCTGACGAATTACGGAAAACAGGAGAAGCGCTTCAGTGGCAAATGCAGCAAGCGGGCATCCATATCTCTCTCCGTACCTATACTCTTCCGGCATGGCGAAAAAAGTTCATGGCTGGAGAATCGGTCATGAGTCTGGTAAGTTACGGCGGCGACCTGTTTGATGCAGCAGGGACCTTGCCCGTGTTTTTCAATTTCGGCCCTGCAGACTACTCACGTGATGCGGCACTTGCGCGCATAGTCAGGCGCGCCGTGGCAGAAACAGGCCAGGCACGCAGAAAACAACTGTTTAGAGATGCGTTGAAATATATTTCCGAGCGCGCCTATACAGTACCACTTTACACTAACCCCGTCAGTTTCGTATTTCAAAACGACATCACATACGCAACAGGAGGACCGCCGTTCCCGGATGTAACAAGACTGCGTCTTCGTAAAATACGAGGGTACTGAATCCATGTACAACTTCCTGCTCTCCAGAGTCGCCACCGGACTGTTGGTAACCGTGGTTGTTTCAGTTCTGGCGTTCAGTCTGTTGCGCCTGTCCGGTGACCTTGCCTTGGAGTTTGCGGGGGAGAACGCGACGTTTGCTGAAATCGAGCAGATACGGGATAGACTCGAACTGAACAAGCCTCTTCCTCTCCAATACCTGGACTGGACACAGGATTTGCTGGCAGGAGACATGGGTAATTCACTGTTTTCCCAGGAACCTGTATCTCACCTGTTATTAACACACCTGGCTGTAACCGCCAAGCTTGCCGGTTTGTCTCTGTTATTTGCATTATCTGTTTCGCTTCCGTTAGGCATTGCATCCGCATATGGAACAAGCTTGTGGGTGCGTTGGCTCGAAACTATCCTGGTAACCCTTGCTCAGGCGGTACCTGGTTTCCTGCTTGCATTAATTCTCGCCACTTTTTTCGGGATCTATCTTGGCTGGCTTCCCGTTGCAGGTACTGAATCTGTGCAGCATTTTGTGTTACCCACGATAACATTGGGATGCGCCGTGATTCCGGCATTGACCCGTGTCACGAAAACCGGGGTTTCCGAGATTTTAACAAGACAGTACGTTCAGGTTGCCAGGGCTAAGGGGCTTGGGGCCAGGCAGACGCTGCTAACGCATGTCTTGCCTAACGCAGTTATTCCCATCATATCCCTGGCATCGGTGCAGCTGGGGCAGTTATTTACGGGTTCGGTAGTAATCGAAACTGTGTTTGCCCTTGATGGTATTGGCCGACTGACCCTGCTGTCGATCGAGCGTGTTGATTTTCCTGTTGTTCAGGCAGTCGTGGTTTGTCTTGCGGGTATTTATGTTGTGTTGACCATTGCTGCAGACATTCTCAACGCGTTGATCGATCCGCGCCTTCGGATTAAAACATGATCGAACTTAAAACAAATCGGACTTTGCCTTCCCGGCTTGTAATCGGACTTTGCCTTGTGCTCTTGTTTGCCATGGTTACGGTACTGGCGCCTTGGTTTGCCCCGTACGATCCATACGCCCAGGACCTGGCGATGCGTTTGCAACCTCCTGTCTGGTCGGATGGCGGTGACTGGTCGCATCCGTTCGGTACAGACGGTTTTGGTCGCGATTATCTCAGCAGACTGATTTACGGCGGACGCATTTCAATTTCTATCGCAGTAATCGTTGTCGCAATATCTGCACCCATCGGTATATTGCTCGGACTGGCAGGTGGGTATTACGGAGGGTTCATCGATAATTGCATCATGTTCATTATAACGACGCGATTGAGCCTGCCCGTCGTATTAGTGACATTGGCGATAGTTTCAATTACGGGGGGGTCATTCATCACGGCTGCACTGGTTCTCGGGTTTCTATTCTGGGATCGGTTCGCCATCGTTATCCGTGCAGCAACCCAACAGCTTCGCACCAGGCAATTCGTCCTCAGTGCCCGGGCTACAGGAGCTTCTCACGTGCAGGTACTGGCTCGCGAGATCCTGCCGAATGTCGGCCTGCAGGCGCTGGCTATTGCGACTGTTGAAATGGCCCACGCGATACTGGTGGAGGCGGCGCTGTCCTTTCTTGGGTTGGGTGTGCAGCCGCCTGCGGCATCCTGGGGTCTGATGGTGGCGGAGGCACGGGACTTGTTTTTTTTCCTGCCGCATCTGGTTGTCATACCGGGATTGGCAATCTGCCTGCTGGTTCTGGGCATAAATCTGATCAGTGACGGGCTCCAACCAACCAGGAGCGAATATTGACACCATGCTCTGCAAACGTGCTGGATTTAAACTCTCTCTCCGTTGAAGTGAGGGAAGGCAAACAACAACTCATGCTAGTCGACGACATCAGTATGACAATAACCCGAGGGGAAACACTCTGCCTGGTAGGCGAGTCAGGTTGCGGAAAGACTATGACGGCACTCTCCCTGCTGGGTTTATGCCCTTATCCCTGTCAAGTGAGTGTGAATAAGTTGCTGATAGACGGCGCTGATATGACCAGCGATAGCGCCCCACCATTCCAAACCCTGAGGGGCGACAGAATAAGTGCGGTATTTCAGGACCCGATAAACGCGCTCAACCCGTTATTGACGATTAACAGGCAAATGATTGAAGGGTTCATCCATCATGAGAAGGGGTCGGCCCTCGAAGCCCGGGAAAAAGCAGAATACCTGCTTGAGCAGGTCGGAATTCGTGATCCGGTTCTGACCCTCGGCCAATATCCACATCAACTGTCCGGCGGACAAAGTCAAAGGATAATGATTGCAATGGCGTTGATGTGCGATCCGGCTGTGTTGATTGCCGACGAACCAACCACGGCACTTGATACGACCCTGCAGTTACAAATTCTGCGATTGTTCCGGGAATTACAATCAAGTTTTAACCTGGGAGTATTGTTCATTACACACGATCTGGGTGTTGTGGCTCACATCGGAGATCGCATGGCGGTGATGTACGCCGGTCAAATCGTTGAGGCCGGGCCGGTGTTGGAAGTTCTGCATAATCCTGCGCACCCTTATACCCACTCATTGCTCATGTGCGCCCCCAGAATCGAAGCCCGTTTCCGCCGAAAACTGCCGCCTGCGATACCGGGGATGGTATCGTCGTATACGAAAGATATGCAAGGATGCCGGTTTTACGAACGTTGCGCAGTGGCCATGGAGGAATGCCGCCAAGGCAGGATCCCAAATCGGGAAATTGATGACACACATATCTCCAGGTGTTTGTTACCCGGGTATGGAGACTGACTCGCAGTGACTGGATTCAGCAGTTCAGAGGGCTCACGGGGTGAACCTGCATTGCGCTGCGAAGCAGTTTCCAAGGTTTATCATTCAAAGGCAGCTCTTCTCGCGAAGCGTTCGACAACGGTTGCCGTAGATCAGGTTTCTCTGGCGGTAGAGAGGAAACGCTGCGTTGCTCTTGTCGGTGAGTCGGGCAGCGGCAAGTCGACACTGGTAAGGATATCAGCAGGGCTTGAACGGCCGACGCGGGGCTCTGTATATCTGTTCGGTCGATCGTTGCAAAGTATTCCGCGTCTGGAGCTTACCGGGTTGGTTCAACCCGTATTTCAGGATCCGGCGGGATCGCTCAACCCAAAACATACCATACGACAAATTCTTGAGGGGCCGCTGCGGGTGCATGCCGTGCAGGATCCCATGGAACGCCGACGCAGAATCAACAGGTTATTGGACCTTACCCGGATTCCGAATAATATTCTGGACCGTAAACCGCATACGTTGTCAGGCGGACAACAACAGAGGATCATGATTGCCCGGGCGTTGATGCCTGACCCGCAAATTCTGCTTCTCGATGAACCGACTTCTGCGCTCGATGTGTCTGTGCAGGCGCAGATACTCGGTCTTCTTAAAAACCTGCAGGAATCACTCGAATTAACTTACCTGTTTATTACCCATGATCTCGCAGTGGTAAATGCTGTTGCCGACGAGATTGCAGTAATGTATTCGGGACAGATCATTGAGCACGGTCCTTGTGAAGAGGTGTTGTACGCTCCCCTTCACCCATACACGCAGGGCTTGATAGATGCATCGCTTTCAATCGAGCCGAACGAGACCCTCCTTGACCCGCATGGTAAAACAGCCGGCTAGCCCGGATTGTTCAGCGGACCTGGATTCCAAACAGCGAATGTGCTATTGTCGGTTCATACAGAATTCACATTTTTCATCAGCATTTGTGTCTGAAAATGGGGGGATCAAATGCGTGTAATACTTAATGCCATTGTGGCGATTACGCTGCTCTGTGCAGTGCCCAACTCCATCGCCCAGACTTCACAGTTGCTTGAAGAGATTGTCGTTACTGCCCAGCGAAGACAGCAGTCTCTTGATGAAGTGCCCATCAGTGTCTCGGTGACCAGAGGAGTCGAAATCGATACACAGAACATCAGTGAAGCCCAGGATTACCTGTCGATTACTCCGAATGTGACTTTTTCGGAAGAGGGCCAGCGGGGTGAGCGCAGTATTGCCATAGCGATTCGCGGCATCAACAATATTTCCGTTCTGGAGAATCGTGGAGGCGGCAGTGCTATCGGTTATTACTACGATGAAGTGAGTCTTGGCGCGGTATCACAGGGCACTGCCAATCCACAACTCATCGACATTGAACGGATTGAGGTGCTGCGGGGGCCGCAGGGCACCTTTTTCGGCCTGAGTGCGATAGGCGGTGCATTGAACATCCTGACACGCTCGCCTGAGGAAAAGCGTTATGGCGAACTGAATGCGGAGGTTGGAACTCACGAACAATGGGCGGTTTCGGGCATCTATAATACACCGCTCAGTGATGGCCTTTTCATTCGGGGCGTGGTGTCGGTCGAAGAGACGCCCGCGCTAGTCGAGAATGTCGACCCGGTCGGCGGAGACAGCGGGAGTTTCAACCAAACATACCGATTTGGCGTGCGCTACACACCTGATGACAAGCTGAGTATCCAGGCAAAAGTAACCTACATGGAGGAAGAACAGGACCTGGCGGCGCTGGTCCCGACCTGCAGGCTCGGCCGCAGCAGCCAGACCCTGTTGTCCCTGGACGCCGGTGTCAGGGTCCTGGGCTTCCCGGCGCCTATTCCTACTGGAGTCAACGGCGCTATCGATGACGGCCTGGGATGCTTTCCGGACAATGATGACAGGGTTGACAAATCTACTGCGGGTCCTGGTGGTGAGCGAGAAACGGAATGGATCCAGAATGACACGCTGATCCTGAACGGGCGCATCAGTTACGAAACGGACTTGTTTACTATTGAATCCATCACAGGCTACGTGGACAGCCAGAACCAGTCACGATTTGATCTGGACGCGGTAAACGGCAACTTTGTCAACCGCATGAATAACGATACTACTGATGCGTGGAGTGAAGAAATCCGCATATCATCCAGCGGACCCAGGTTCGACTGGGTCATAGGAGGGTTTTATTTTGAATCGGAGCAGGAGAGGAGGAACCTGATCACGGCTGATACCGAGCGATTTTTCATTTTCCGGCCCTTGGCAACGCTGAATCAGTTTTATCAAACCACCGATATTGAAAGTTTTGCATTTTTCGGTGATGTAAGCTGGCATATCGCCGAAAAGATTACGTTGACTGCCGGCGGTCGGTACTCCGAGAATGAAATTACACAGTGCGCCCAGAACCTGTCGCCCGGCGCAGAGATCGCATTTTCCTGTGCCAGAGCTGCAAAGACTGAGGATTTTTCTCCACGCTTCGCGCTTACCCTGAACTGGGCGGACAATGCTAAATCTTATATTTCCGTATCCCGCGGGTACAAGCCCGGGGGTTCCCAGGTCGAGGGCTCACAGGTGGGGGGGCAGTACATGCCTTCATTTTTCAACAAGGAGACACTGTGGAACTACGAACTGGGACTGAAGGCTACGCTCTTTGACAATCGTATGTCATTCAACGCAGCGCTGTTTTACATGGACTGGAATAACCTGCAAGTGGATGATACAGCCTTTGTCGTCAATCCTGTAACCAACATGACCGAGACCGCAACGTTTATCAGAAGTGCCGAAAAAGCGACTTCCAAGGGATTTGAAATAGAATTTGTTGCGCTGCCATGGGACAGGTTGACGATTGGGGGTGGTGTAGGATTTACCGACGCGACGTTCGGCGATTTTGCCGGGATAGCACGTCCGCAGGGAATTGGTCCCGTCGATCTGTCGGGAGAGCAAATCCCGGGGGCTGCCGAATGGACCGCCAATTTTTACGGCGAACAGCGTTTTCCAATCATGGGATATGAGGGCTATATCAGGGTTGAATATTTTTACCGTGACGAAGTCGTCCCGAATCTGGACGGTTACTTCTACAGGATTATAGATCCCGCCGTTCTCGGGTTCATAGAAAACGACAGGGACACATATCCATTTGTGGTGCCTTCATACGATGTTCTGAATCTTCGGGCTGGGGTTCAGGTCAGGAACTGGCGATTAATCGCTTACGCCGATAACGTGCTGGAGGAAGATTACTTCACCGGGGCGCGCTACGGATTTCGGCTGAATGGCGTCAATGTCAGGCCTCACCCGCGGCAGGTTGGTTTCAAGGTGACTTATTCCTGGGAGTAGGAATAAAAAAGTCGAAGGCCCCATTCCAACGGACAATCGTGTCGCTTGAAGAAATAGACAGGCATTTTGCACAAATCTCGATTGGTGCGGCGTCCGGGACCCCGGAATATTCAGTGCTGCAATATTTGACTTAAGAATAATTTGAGCCGGTCTGATGAGGGGTTGTTAAAGAAATTATCCGGGCTGTTTTCTTCCACAATCCGGCCCTCGTCCATGAAGATTATCCGGTTCGCCACCTGGCGGGCGAACCCCATTTCATGGGTGACACAAATCATCGTCATACCGGAAGCGGCAAGCCCGGTCATCGTCTCCAGTACCTCGCCGATCATTTCCGGGTCAAGGGCGGATGTGGGTTCATCGAAAAGCATGACTTTGGGTTTCATGCATAATGCCCGGGCGATAGCCACCCGCTGTTGCTGACCGCCGGATAACTGCGCCGGGAATTTATGGGTGTATTCCTGCATTTTTACCTTGCCTAAATAATGCATGGCCAGTTCTGTCGCGTCTTTCTCACTGAGCTTTCGTACCTTGACGGGGGCGAGTACCAGGTTTTTCAAGACGGTCAGGTGAGGAAAAAGATTAAACTGCTGGAATACCATGCCGACCTCTTCGCGTACTGGACGGGGATCTTTGTTGTCAGACAACGATATTCCCTGGACCGTCAGCGAGCCTGAATGGTAGCTTTCCAACGCGTTGATACAGCGAATGAGGGTGGATTTGCCCGAGCCGGACGGGCCGCAGATGACGATCTTCTCACCGGTCCTGACCCGTAGACTGATATCCTTCAGAACGTGGAACTCGCCATACCACTTGTTCAATCCATCGATTTGTATGATGTCGGTAAGGGTTTGTCCGGTTTCAGTACGGTTCATTCAAGCGGCCTGCGTTTGATCAACCTGCGCTGTAAATGCATCATGTATACTCGGGATTGTCCGATCGCAGGAGGGTACTTCAGCCTTAAAATTGGGCAATGATATGTATATAAAATTATCCAGTCGATGAGAACTGTCTGGTTATCAATATTCTTTTTATTATTGATTTCCTGTGGTGAAAAACCATCACCGCCTAACATCGTATTTATTATGTCTGATGACCACGCTTATCAGGCAATAAGCGCTTATGGGCATCAATTAAATCATACCCCCAACATCGATCGAATTGCAAAAGAGGGTGCAATTTTTAACAAAGGATTTGTTACCAATTCTATTTGCGCCCCCAGCCGGGCTGTCGTGCTTACCGGAAAGCATAGTTTTGTGAATGGCAAAGTGGATAATATTCAATCTTTCGACTGGGACCAGCCTAACTTTGCCAAATTATTGCGGGAGGCGGGGTATCAAACCGCATTGATCGGGAAAATACATCTCAAAGGGCGACCACAAGGATTTGACTATTCAGCCGTGCTCCCGGGTCAGGGTCATTATTATAATCCGGACTTTATTGAAAATGGCGTAACTAAACGCATCAAAGGTTATGTGACTACCATTACCACTCAATTAGCACTGGACTGGCTGGAGAACAAAAGAGATAAGAGCAAACCATTCTTGCTGCTGTACCAGCAAAAAGCGCCGCACAGAAACTGGAAAGCGGAAGAAAAATACCTGAATTTATTTGATGATAAATCATTTGAACCTCCGGCTAACTATTTTGATGATTATCAAAATCGCGGGACTGCAGCTAAACAGCAGGAAATGCGGATAGACAGTCATACGCGCTGGGGGCACGACTTTAAAATGCTTGTTGACCCGGGTGGGGAGCTTACGGACCTTAACGAAGAGCTCGAAAGGTTTGATGATACCCAAAGGAATGCCTGGCTGGCTGCTTATACGCCAAAAAATGCAGCCATGAAGGGTTCGAACTTAACAGGGAAGGAATTATCGATATGGAAATTCAACCGCTACATCAAAGACTACCTGAGGACAATACAATCCGTCGATGATGGTGTTGGGGAAATCCTGGATTACCTGGATAAAAATGACCTGCATGAAAATACGATTGTAGTTTATACGTCAGATCAGGGATTCTACCTGGGTGAGCATGGCTGGTTTGACAAGAGGTTTATGTATGAAGAATCTTTCAGGACACCGATACTTATGCGTTACCCAAAAGAAATCAGGGCAGGCACTCAAATTAATGAACTGGTCCAGAACCTTGATTTTGCCCCTGCATTGCTGGATTACGCCGGGGTAAAAATACCGGATGATATGCAAGGCGAATCGTTCCGGAAAATCGTAAGCGGGGAAGCATCACAATGGAGGGATGCGATCTACTATACCTATTATGAATACCCATCAGTCCATATGGTGAAACGGCATTATGGAATAAGAACCGAGCGTTACAAATTAATNNACCTGGAAAGATACCTCAATGACACTACCATGCCCCATTATGAACAATATATCCTCAATGCGGTCCGGCGATAAATGTTTCGTTGCCTTCATACAACAAAAATCCTTGACAGGAAATTAATTTATGCTTAAATTAATTTAAAGATTTTATCAACTGCGCTCGATAGTTATACTGCAATCAGGTTTTATGGGAGAAATTCGCATGTACAATAAGTATGAATGTTTGAAGGGGTTTCTGATGAGAATAAAGACATGTTTATTTGCCGTACTGACCGTATCCATGGCAGTCCCCGTTTATTCCCAGGGCGTGCTGGAAGAAATTGTTGTAACAGCACAACGCAGGGAACAGAACCTGCAGGACGTGCCGGTCAGTGTCACCGCGTTTACCGGGGCTACGCTCGAAAACCTGAAGATTACCGAAGCTTCCCAGTATTTACAGATGACGCCCAATGTCAGTTACACCGAGGACGGACAGGTTGGCGCGCGCGGCATCAGTATCGCGATGCGCGGGGT
>JAAXHV010000309.1 GCA_012270695.1 Gammaproteobacteria bacterium
GCAGGTTCCCCGCGCACGGTGCGGGTTTTTTCCAATGGTGATGAAGTCGAACTTTTCCTCAATGGTGAAAGCCTTGGGCGCCGGACTGCCGACAGCAATCGAATCTCAAAGAATCTCCGCCATCCGCCATTTACATTCGAGACCCCGCGCTTTGTACCGGGCACTCTGGAAGCGGTTGCATACAAAAATGGCGTGCAGATTGCGCGCCAGTCGGCACACACGCCCGGCGAACCGGCTGGTGTGATCACTGAGTTGGCGACTCAGGACGTTGACCCGGTTAACAATGACTTGCTGTTCGTCCACGCCAGAATTATCGACAATAACGGTGTCACGGTTCCCTTGACCGGTAAGCACGTCAGGTTTTCCGTTGCTGAGGATTTAGAGATAATCGGGCCTGACCTGGCAATCAGCGAGAATGGAACTGCTGCCATCCTGGTGAAAATAAAGGATGCCGGCGGGGTTCATTCAATTTCTGCCAGGATGGAGTAAGGCCCGCGGGCAGCTTTTCCACGCGTTACCGGACCCGAGGACAGGGCTACCGGGATCATATTTGAAATCTATCCCCTCTCAGAGTGCAGGCCATCGGGGAGGCCTCAACTCTGTCCCCTCTCACAGAAAGTATATGGGTGTCCTGAAATGGGGCTCCTGAAAATGGTCCCAGAATATGTGGGTGTCCTGAAATTGTGAAATTGTCCTGCTGAAATTGTGGGTGTCCTGAAATGGGGCTGAAAATGCTTGCTGAAACGGTGGTATTTGAAAATGGGAGTATTTTGACAATAGAAAGTCATTTTTGTAATGTATTTACAAATTGGACCCCCACAATCGGCTGTTTATGCAAAACCGTCTTTTCCGCAGCATTCACGTCGCCACGATCTTCAGCCTCCTGGTCAGTTGCTTTTGCGCCTTGGGCCAGGAGCCTGCACTCAGGTCCATTCTCCAGCCACTGTCTCTGAATCAGGCTGCCGTACAACCCCGCGACACTGGTAATGCGCTAATTCCTGGTAAATTTGCCGCTTCATTCGAGTCCGAATTCCAGTGGTTTCAAAAAGCTCTTGTCCCTGAGTCATCCGGGGTGACGACGTGGAACAGCGTTGTCTGGAGAGGCGAACGCATACAGAAACAAATCCTGGTCACGGGCGCACCGTCAGACAACAAAATTGACCTTGTTGCAAGTGATTTCGTCTCTCAAACAAACGTCATTCCAGCCAGCGCCGTAGCCTTTCAATACCCGCAATTTGTCATTGGCGATATCGAAGCGCGTGATTGCGAGGGCTACCCGGAACGGAACGACATTGCCTACCTGTCTGACGCACTGTTTCCGGAGCAGCCACAAAACCAGCCATCGTCTTATCCCGCGTTGGTCTGGATGTCTGTTGATATCCCGGATGAGGCTCATCCGGGCGACTACACAGGCAGCGTTACCGTCAGTTCGAGTTCAGGAGGGCAGGCAACCCTTCAAATCGCGTTTCAGGTCACCCCCTGGCGTATGCCGCCTGCTTCCGAGCGGCAGTTCCACTTGGATTTGTGGCAGTTTCCCGTAGCTGTATTAGACCGCTACAACGAGGCCAACCCCGGAAGACAGATAAAGATCTGGTCTGACGAGCATTACACGCTGTTGGAGCCAACCTATCGCTACCTGGCCGGCTTGGGTCAGCGAACCGTGACGACGTATATCAAAGAGGGCGCTTTTGCCGCGCCGTCGATGATCCGCTGGATTGCATTGGAAAACGGGAACCGATGGGAATACGATTATTCCGTGTTTGATGCACACGTCGAGCGTCTTGCCGAGTGGGGCATCGATGAGCAGATCAGCGCCTTCTCCCCGGTTGGATGGAATAAAGGTGAAATCCCGTTCTGGGACGCGGCGAGCGGAACGATGAAGGTATTCGATACCACTATAGGGTCCAAAGACTATAACGCGTTATGGAATAACTTTCTGACCGATTTCAAACAACACCTGCTCGAAAAGGGCTGGTTTGAGAAAACCGTGCTGTACATGGACGAAGTGCCCGAAGAGGAAATGGAAGCGGTTATCGGCCTGCTTCGCTTTAATGACAAAGACTGGAAAATTGGCCTGGCCTATGGTCATGCGCCAAACGAACGCGTTATCGCCAGTCTTTACCACGTGTCCGGGTATTACGAAAACGAAACAGACGTGTC
>JAAXHV010000310.1 GCA_012270695.1 Gammaproteobacteria bacterium
GACGGGTTGCGACATTTATACGCTGGTATTTAAACGGTATCAGGTAGTCCCCCCACAAAATCCAGGTCCTCGCTGTAACGTCTGGAGCCGTAACACAACCGTAATGATGTGCCGCCCTGAAAGACCAGGTTGTCCAACATACCGGACCGGCCCAGACAGAACAGAATGTCATAGTGAAGCAGTTCCTTGCGGATTACGGGACCCATGTGGGCAACATGTGGGTCGCGCATTGCCCTGTCAACCAGTGCATCGAAATCCACCTCAGTCATCTTCATGGAGCACTTCCTCATCAATCAGCTCTGTATTGCGTCCTACCCGCCTGAGGTCACGACAGGCCTTGTGCTTGCCGGCCAGCCTGAGTGGCCTGCCGACATCGTGAAGATCATCAAGAATGTCATGGACCGGGCGCGCTGTGTGCGTGAACTCAATGGTGCCGAACGGGGTATTGACCTCGCCTTTCCGCCCTGTGGTCATTATGGTCAGGCGCATCGGAATCTGCGAGATCACCCCATACTCGGATAACGCAGACTCGAGGCTGACATAGCTGTATTCGCCCCGGCGCATCGCCTTGGCGATGTTTTCCAGCGTGTGAGTAAACCCGCCGGCCGACAATGCATTGACATAGACCCCGCTCACGGCGCGCATCAGCACACCGTTCTTGACAAGCCTGTCTAGACCAGCTTGAAGCGTGCGCGGGTTGTCCTCAGGGAACAGTGTGGCGAAGTCGTGATGAGTGAACACCTGCCTGCCCTGCCTATCCTGAGCCGTTAATTGGTGAATGGCATGAGTCTGGTTCATATAATCTAACCTTAATATCTGGACATTAATATCACTATTATATGTAATTAATGTCTAGATGTCAATCCTGCGTAATGCAGATCAGTCAATCAGTATTGATATTTTGATTTGTTATACATAAAATACGTATTATATATAAAATACAGGTTATTTCGATGGCAAGCGTAACAATTACTGAACTACAGCGTCATATTGGCGATATTCAAGAGCTGGCTTTAAAAGAACCCGTCTCCATTACTCGAAATGGCCGGGAAAAATATATCCTGCTATCGACGGAAGAGTACCAACGCCTTAAACGCCGGGACAGACAAGTACTGGGAGTCGAAGAGTTAAGTGAAGAAGATATTCGTGACATCGCTACGGCAAATGTACCGGAAGAATACGCCTACCTGAATGAATTGCTCGACGATTAATTCAAAACAACCTCCACATGACGCAACTTCCAGAACCGTTTCCGGGTCTTGTCGTCAGCTACTCCTATCTCTGGCGTAAAGATTACCTGGCGGGGCACGAGGAAGGCGCCAAGGACAGGCCGTGCGCAGTAGTTCTGTCCAGGAACACGAAAGGGAAAGATACGGTTGTCACCGTCGCGCCGATAACTCATAGCAAACCGGAGATTCCTGACATGGCGGTTCAAATACCTGCCAAAGTAAAAGAATATCTGAACCTGGACAGTGAGGCTTCCTGGATCATCTGCACGGAAGTGAACCGGTTCATCTGGCCCGGTCCTGATATCAGGCCGATTACCAGGCAAGGCAATAAAACATACAATTATGGCGTTTTGCCTCCCGGGCTGTTTTCTAAAGTCACGAAAACCATTGTCCGTTCACTGGTGAAAATAGTCAGTCGCAGTGCGTGAGTCCTGAGCGATACATCCAATACGGGTAAAGGGAATGAAGCGCGGGACGGATGCCTGGTAGCCCCGGTAAGACGGGTAGCGGGACAGGGAAATGGATTCGCCGAGTCGTGTTGAACCGAAGAACAACAGGGTCAGCGCAATAAATCCCAGGCCGGTCCAGTGGACCCACTGCCCGGTTGCCGCAACCGCAAACAGGTAGAACACGTACCACATGCCCATTTCACAGGTATAAGCGGGGTGCCGGCAGTATCTGAATAAGCCGGCCGTAGTAAATGGTTGCTCCACCGGTTCCCTGGCCCTGATCCTGCGTTTCTTTTCCTGTTGAAACCTCCACATCTGCTCGTCGGCGGCGGCTTCGACAATAAAAAAAATGACAAACAGCGTGACGGCAACGGCATCCAGTAAATTAAGCGGCTGTCCCCGGCCCGACCAGGCCTGGTGGATAGGAGAGGTAAACAACCATACGATCAACAGTTGTCCCGGCGCGATAAATACCAAATTCAGTATCTGAAACCTGGCGGGTCCCAGGCGTTCCCGCATGACCTTCCAGCGGTAGTCTTCCCCACCAGCCTGGAAGCCGCCTTTGCGCGCGTAATTGAAAGTGAGTCGGGCACCCCATGCCAGGACCAGGACCGTCATGATGTTGAGCCGCGCCGAACTGAAATCCGCATCTGCCGTCACCAGCAGGCAATAAATACCGGGGCAAATGGACCAGATGCGGTCAACCCAGGAATATTCCCGTGTCACCACCGACAATACCCAGCACGAGATTGCCAGGATGACGGTCAGGTCCAGCGCCATTCCGTAAGGAGTACCCTGCAACGGATGCGGAATGAAGTTGATATCGATCATCGTGTATTACCCCTGGTATTCATGGCTGTGACTGCAGTCTCCGGGATATTTTATTGACATATTGATTTCGTTATTGTATCGGATTGAAAAAAGCAGGCAGAAAGAATTCCATGAGCAAGTCACACCGGCCCGTTGTAGCTGATGATGATAATCCTGGCCTGTTCCAGGCCATCTGCAAGTTTGTCCCCATGATTGTCGTTTACTCTGTTCGCCACCTGACGGTAGGCACCCTGGTTCGCTATAAATTGAAGAGACTCGAAGCAAAAGGCAAGAAATGGATCATTGAAGAGCAGCTAGATTGACAGAATGAAACTCTATTCAAACGCGCCTGAAGAAGCGATAATCAGCTATCGAAACCCGCCTGCATCAGGAAACGCGATCAACGGCCTTGGGGAGAAGGATTTCAGACGCGCCAGCTACATCTTTCATTCCAACTTGAAATCCGGCCCCCTGCCCTTCGATAAAATGCAGGAACTTTTCAGGTACAGCTATCCTGCCAGAATGCTTCCCCTGATCATTCAGGCTGCCTGGGCAACATTCAGACCCCAGGGAACACTCAGTGCCAAAAAACTGAACGTGGCGGATGCCGAAAAAATGGCCCGGCAGATAAAGGAAAAAGCGAGGGAACTTGGCGCCGGTATTGTGGGGATCTGCGAAATGAAAGATGAGTACCTGGTTGAAGGAGCAAAAAACAAATACCGTTATGCCATATC
>JAAXHV010000311.1 GCA_012270695.1 Gammaproteobacteria bacterium
GACACACATAAATACCGGTCTGCCGGATATCTACAGGGAGTTGATGCTGTTCCTGGCGGCGGGGGTCATGTCTGTGGGACTTTCTGCTGTATTGCTCAGCGGCGATATCTCCCTCGGTATTGCGGATGTGTCCCCGCTGGTTGCCGGTGGTTTTATACTGGCCGCCATGCTGTTTTCGCTGATCGGTATACACCCCATCGTCACTATATCAATCGTAGGGAGCCTGCTCAGCAATACCTCATACAACGTCAACCTGCTTGGTATAGCAATGATGATGATGTGGGGAAACAGTATCGTCGTCTCACCGTTTTCCGGGATTAACCTCACCTTGCAGGGCAGGTTCGGGGTATCCTCCTTCTCGATAATGCGCTGGAATGCCGGCTATGCGCTCATCATGCTGGCCATCTGTGTCATGGCGCTGTCTGTTTATCATTACCTGATCATAATTTGATCCCTACGAAATCGAGTAGGGATTAAGGAATTGTCTTCTCCAGAGTAATCTTTTATCGATTTCACTAAGCTGCGCTTCATCGCATACTGTCTGCCAATGTTTTTCAATTGCCGCTGTCAGAGTAGCAAAAATCGCACGTGCATCAGCTTCGGCCAGCAGGAAGTTGTGCGCAGCCTGAAGACAGGTTGTCAGCTTCGAGCTTTCCCGCAACAACAGGCTCGGTTTCATCGGGCAGCCAGATCCAGACAAAAGCCTCTTTATAGTTATCACCAGCCTGCATATCTCATTAATTCGCTTGTCATCGGAGGATTTGTCTTCACATCCATTGGTCAGATATGCGGGCTAGAATTCATCATCTACCGTTCTGGTGGGCTTACGCACTGATTTTGGCAAAAGCGCCAAGGTGTCATCCGTCTGCCGGAGATGTCTGGCAAGCATGGTGTCTTCTGCTGATTTGACCAAGTACGCGGCATTGGCCGGACTCCTTAACAGGTATACGGTTTCCAGTTGCCGTTTTCAAGCAGGCCATCGGGACAGATTTCAAATCTGTCCGCTCTCACAGAAAGCCCTGCGTTCTCAGGCAAATGCGCTGTCGGGTAATTCCAGGATGGCCTTCCAGACGTCGTGCATAGACTTTCTGGCGTGGCGAACGGCTTGCCTGGTATTATTATCCAGCAAGGCAGCGATGATCTCCTCATGCCGGGCTATCCACTGTTCGTGGCTGCCACTTACTGTCAAGCCCTCCATTGCCAGTCTGAATAACGGCGCTTGCAGCCGTATCCTGATGTCGGACAAAACCGGATTGCCGGCCAGGTCAGCCAGGTCCCCCCAGAAGCGGGCATTCTCATCCATGTACTCCAGCACCTTGATTATATTGGCCGATCGAACATGGAACTTCCTGGCGGCACTAAGGGATTCGCGCAGGCGCCGTTGCTTTTCTCGATCCTCAATCTGGCTGCCGACCTTCCGGATAATCAGGATGGAGATCTCTTCCAGCACCTCAAAGATATTGTACACCTCCTCCCGGGAGGCCCTACGGACGGAAGCGCCCCGGTTCTTGTCCAGTTGCACGATCCCTTCCGCGTGCAGGCGTTTGAAAACGTCACGCACCCGCCCCCGGGTGATGTCCAGGTGGGACATGATATCCACTTCCACCAGGCGCTGGCCGGGCACGAAGCGCCCCTGTAGGATGTCCCGCTTCAGTTGCTCTACAGCACTATCTACATCCTGCTTCATGTTTTAACCTGACACTTTTCCCTTTAAGGTTTTACCACAGAGGACACAGAGATTTTTGTGGAATCACTCACTTGATGTTGCTTTTTTGGGCGTGA
>JAAXHV010000312.1 GCA_012270695.1 Gammaproteobacteria bacterium
GCCCGGCCTGCGGCGTGTTCGGCCGGCAGCAGGCCGCCGTAACCCTGCATGACCAGTACCGGCCCCCGGTAATCGTAATGACCCAGCTGTTTTTGCAGGTTGTTGATATAGTTGTTGACCACCTGTCCTGCGTAAGCGTTGATCACCGTGGTCGAAGTACGCTCATATTCGCCTGGGAGCGGCGCTATTTCACTGGATATGGAAACATGGATTGCCTTGTTGCGCGCCTGGATGATCGAACGGATGCGCTGTTCATGGACGGGGTTGGCGAACGACCACAGCAACGCCACCGCAACGGACTCGACCTGTTGCTCGTCGAGCAGGTAACTGACGGCTTGCTCGACCTCGACCTCGTTCAACTCCTGGATAATTGCGCCCTTGTAGTCCACCCGTTCCGTCACCCCGCGGATCAGGCCGAACGGCACCAGCGGCCTGGGCCGGTCCGTTGCCACCGGATGTTTAAGACCTTCCTCCGACAGGCCCGACCAGCGTCCGTAGGCGCCCCGGGTAACCAGCAAGGTGTCCTCGAACCCCGCCGTGGTGATCAGGCCGGTGCGGGCGCCCTTGCGCTCCAGCAAGGTGTTGTCCACCACGGTGGAACCATGGATGAACAGCGTGGTCCGGTGGAAGATATCTTCAAGGTCCGCCTGCATCACGGCAGCCGCGCGACGGATGGAGGCGATGACCCCGTCGGCAAAATCAGGCGGAGTGGATAATGCCTTGCCGATAAAGACGGAACGGCCGTCTTCGACGATCACCGTATCGGTACAGGTGCCGCCTACGTCTGTTGCAACAACGAGAGACATTTTCAGTCAGTTTTTGACCTGCAAGAAATGGTTTCCATCATGACTGCGTTGCTACCCCCCAGCCAGGTAAGGCGGCAAGCCCCCGGCGCCTGGAGTGAACACAGGATAGGTAAGCATGTCGGTCATACCGGGCAGTATAGCAAAGCGGGGCCAACCGACGCTAACGCGCTGTCGGCCGTGTGCGTAGTCACGGGTTTTGGGCGTGGCCATGTTAAGATCTCGAAAAAGGGACCTTCAGGGTCAGCGAAAGTTGGTTACACTCCTCCTAAAAAAGTAACTGTGGAAGGCAGCTATGACAGTGGCAGTACAACAGTCACTGTAGATTGTAAATAGGTGAGAACATTCCTGTTATCATCACTGATGCTCCTGGCCGCTGCAGTCAGCGGCCAGGAGTCCCATGCCGAAAGGGATGTCACTCCAGAGTCGCTTATGCAGGAAGCGATGCGTAGCCAAAAAACGGGCGATTTCGAGTCGGCCTGGCGGGCGTTAGTGGCGTTTCACGGGCATCCTGGCAGCAATGAAGCCGATATCAGAACTTATGTGGATTGTTTCATGTTACCAGGCTGCCCGGATATCGGTGACCTGGGCGCTTTTCTCGGCAAGAGGCGGGAGACCTGAGCGGGTTCTGCCCGCATTGGAACAGACAGCGAGCCAGGATTCATGCGGGAGACACTGCGGGTCTGGCAGTCGCCGAGACTGAAACGCTGGACATGCTTCACTCGCGTTCTCTGCTAGGCACTTGCGCAGGGTGGCACAGCCGTCAACTGAAGCTGTTACATGCAGAGCCTCCGTTATGGCCGGAGCCGGTTCAACAGGTAATCCCGTTTGAGTTAACGGAGGATCCTTACAGCATCCGCGGTTTGCCGAGGGCAGAGATTGCTATAGATGAACATATTGTCACGGCTATCATTGATACCGGAAATGGAATGACCGGTGTGACGTCAAACAATGCCAACCTCCTGGAATACCTGTCCGGGGCCGAGTTATTGGATACTTGGCCGATAATGACTAGCAGGGGAAGGAGGAGATATGAGATACTGCGGGGGCCGAGTATCCGCCTTGGTCGGACGACGTTCCATGACGTGCTGATGGACAGACCCGTGGGTCCTGCTCACCTGGAAGCGGGCTATATCCTGGGCATGAATATCCTGTTGCGTTACCCCAAAGTTTGTTTCGACTGGCAGGAATCCCGGCTGTTCTTGGGTGACCTGGGGTCTTGCGCTGGTGGTCTGTCGCCGGATCATGCTTACTTGGTCGATAATTTTGTCTTATACCTTGAAGTACCCCTGCCGGATGGTTCCGTGATGCCGGCCTTGCTGGATACCGGCAGTACTGTCACTTATTGCTCAAAAGCCTTTGTCGAGGCAAACAACGGCCGGCAGCATTTCGTATTCAGATCGCACCCGGAGTTGGCCGGCGAGTGCGAGGTATCGGATGATGTCTACTTCACTTCGGTTGTGATAAGAAGAAGTCAAATCCAGGTCGGCATGGATACCTTCCGTCAATTTGCCGCGTTCGGTTGGGAACTCAACCCGCTCAAGGTTTATTTCGTGCCCAAGGAGACAAATGATTGATGGACTGGTGTCTCATTCGGGGTAAAAACTCCCTCAACCTCCATGCTTCCCTTGCTTCGTGAAGAGGCCCTGGAACGTTTTCGCGGTTCCACCTGGCAACCGGTCCTGCTGAGTAAGCCGGTATCCGGCTACATGCTGGTCGCATCCGCCGTTCTTGCCGGGACCTGTCTGCTTGGTTTTGCCAGCAGTTTCGAGTTCGCCCGCAAGGAACAGGTGCTTGAAAACATAGAAGGACAGCGTTTGGCGCTGAACACATGCGTCAGGAGATAGACCTGTCCCAGGCCCGGGTCGGCATTGCAGACGCGCGCTTTACCGCCGGCCGCGAATGCTGTTACTGGATGAAGGCACCGCGCACCTCAACGAGGGATTGCAAGGGCAAGTGTTAACCCATTTGACTACGTTTGGTGTGACCTTGATTATCGCTTCTCATGACCCGCGTGTGCTGGCGCGGGCCGACCGTTGCGTCTGCCTGTAGGGAAATGCCTGCTCAGGAACCCATGCCGAGGGAAAACACCTGCTCAAGATCGTGGCGCGAATAGGTCTTGAACGCGATCATGGTTTCGGTATTTTCGATGCCTTCAATGCGCACCATGCGGCTGGTTACCATGTCGGCTATGTCCTCATTGGTCTCGACTCGCAGGATGCCGACAATGTCGTAGCTGCCGCCGACGGAGTAGACCTCGGAAAACTCCGGTATATCGGCCAGGGCTTCGGCGACCTCGTTGATCCTGCCATGATGGGTATTGATAAGTACGATTGCTGTGACCATTTGTATCACCTGTCTGTCAACGTATTTCTCAGCGGGGTAATGCCCTCAGTTTGTGTCTTTGAATTTTGCCGGTCTGTGTCTTTGGCAGTTCCTGAATAAATTCTATCACCCTGGGGTACTTGTATGGCGCAATAGTCTGCTTGGCAAAGTCCTGCAATTCGCTGACCAGCTGCTCTGATGCCTGAAAACCCTCAGCCAGCACGATAAATGCCTTGATAATCATACTCCGGGCTTCGTCAGGGATACCGACCACACCGCATTCACCGACGGCCGGGTGCGGCAGCAGCGCCGCTTCCACTTCCGCCCCTGAAATGTTGTAACCCGACGAGATGATCATGTCATCGGTGCGCCCCTGGTACCAGACGTAACCATCTTCATCCATGGTGCAGACGTCGCCGGTCAGGTTCCAGCCGTTGACCACGTACGTTCTTTGCCGCTCATCGGCCAGGTATTTGCACCCGGTCGGGCCTTTCACCGCCAGGCGGCCCAATGTATCCGCAGGCACGGGCTGGTTATCGTCTCCCAGGATACAGGCCTGGTAGCCTTTTACCGCCTTGCCTGTTGCCCCGGGTCGAATGTCGTCGCCGGTGGCGGAAATAAAAATATGGATCATTTCGGTTGAGCCGAAAATATCGATCATGCGGATACCTGTGGCAGCCAGCCATTCCCGGTAAGTGGGCAAGGGGAGTTTCTCGCCGGCGCTGGTTGTTTTTTTCAGGCTGCTCAAGTCGAAATCGTCCAGGTGATTCAACAGGATGCGGTAGGCTGTAGGCGCGGTGGAACAAATGGTGGCGCCGAACTTGCCGATTGCTTTGCCGAGTTCCAGCGGCGGAGCGGCTTCCAGAAGCACCACGCTGGCGCCGGCATACAGGGGCAGTCCCACCAGCATCCCCAGGCCGAAGGTAAACGCAACGGGTGGGCTGCCGATGAAGATATCCGTGGCTTCCGGTCTGACCACGTAGGAGCCACAGCAGATACACATGGCCAAGACGTCGCGCTGGAAATGAACCGTGCCTTTGGGCAGGCCCGTTGTGCCGCTGGTAAAAGCCACCAGGGCGGGGTCGTCACTGGCCGTAGCAATAGCGTTGAACGAGGTTTGCTTGCCGGCCATAAGCCGTTCCAGTTCCGCGCTAGCGCCTGCTTCGCCGGAGCCGTTGAATTGCAGGACCCGTTGCACAAACCCGGTGGTCTCGAGCGCGCCGGACAACTCGTCCATAAGACGCTCATCGCACAAGGCGAACTGGACCTGTGCCTTGATGATGATCGGTTCCAGTTCCCGTTTGCGCAGCAGAGGCATGGTGGCAACGGCCACTCCGCCGGCTTTGATTACCGCGAACCAGCAGGCAACCAGCATGGGATTGTTGGGTGAGCGGAGCAGGACGCGGTTGCCGGGTTGCAGGCCCAGATCATCTACCAGCACATGGGCAATACGGTTGGATTTTTCGTAGAGATCCTGGTAAGTCCAGACTTCATTGGGGGTCAGGATGGCATTATGGGCGCCGTAGCCTTGCGCAATTTTTTTGTCAAGCAGTTCCTCTGCGCAATTGAGTCGTGCCGGAAACTGTAATTCTTCGGTGGTAAACAGGAATTCAGGCAATTGCTCAGGCGGAGGCAGGTTGTCCCTGACGAACGTATCGACATGGCTGGTATGATCATTCACGTTATTTCTCCGGCGAGCACTTGCATAATTGCCGAATACATATTATTAACCCGTAATGATTGACTCGTAAAGTAATTACTTCAACCTGATACAATCAGAACAAACGCATACTGTTCAGCCATTCCGGCGCAAGCCGGAATCCAGTTGGCGACTTGTTCTACCTTAACTATGCGTTTTCCCAATGAACGCTCACAGAATAAAGGTAAAAATCAATGACTTTTAAACTACCCGACAGCACGGAACTGAAACGGCTGGCCGCTGAACTGAACCTGACGTTGGATGATATCAAGGCGGAAAAGCTGCTTGAGTACATGCAGCCTATTGCCGAAGGTTATCAATTTATCGATGGCTGTGAGGATGAACTGCCTGCCTCGGCTTACCGTGGACGGGATTATTATTATCCTCAAGCAGACGAAAATCCGTTTGGCGCCTGGCTGCTGAAATGTCAAATCAAAGGCGCCGCATCCGGCCCTTTGCTCGGCAGGAAGGTTGCAGTCAAGGACAATATCTTTGTCGCGGACCTGCCCCTGACGGATGGTTCCGGCGTATTGTCCGAACTCGTGGCAGATTTCGATGCGACGGTCGTGGACAGGCTGCTCAACGCCGGCGCCGGGATAGTCGGGAAGACCGTCTGTGAATACCTGTGCCTGTCGGGCGGCAGCGCCACCTCGGCCAGCGGCATCGTACAGAATCCCCGGAAACCGGGTTACTCCACCGGCGGCTCATCCTCCGGCAGCGCCGCGCTGGTTGCGACCGGTGAGGTGGATATGGCCCTGGGTACGGACCAGGGCGGCTCGGTGCGCATCCCGGCAAGCTGGACCGGCGTGGTCGGGATGAAAGCGACCCGGGGCGTGGTTCCCTTCAGCGGTGGCGTGCCCATAGAGGCGTCCATAGAATATATAGGCCCCCTGACCAATACCGTAGCCGACAATGCCCTGTACCTGGAAGTCCTGGCCCACAGCGGTGAAGGCGACAGGCCGGACTATACCAGCTCCCTGGGACAGGGGCCTGCAGGTCTGAAGATCGCCGTGGTAAAAGAAGGTTTTGGCTGGCCGTCTTCTGCGCCCGCGGTGGATCAATGTGTTAAATCCGCGGCATCCCACTTCGCCTCGCTGGGGGCAACGGTGGAGGAAATATCCATCCCCGATCACCTGACCGGTCCGGCTATCTGGGGAGGCGTTGTTACGGATGGTTTATGGCAGACCTTGAAGCTGAACGGTGTGGGATTTAACCACGAGGATATTTATTCGCCGGCGTTGTTCACAGCAATGCGGAATTGGACCGCCCGCATCAGTGGCGCGCCAATTAACGCGGCGCTGATCCTGCTGTTGGGCCGCTACCTGGAGAAATATCACGGCCGTTACTATGCCAAGGCAAAGAACCTGGTGCGGAAACTGCGGGCGAGCTACGACAAGCCCTTGCAGGAGTATGACCTGCTGCTCATGCCGACTACGGTCGCGACGGCCACGAACAACCCGGAGTCACTGGCGCGCGCAAGCGATGATCAGATCATGCAGACGGCATTCGGCAATACGCTGAACACCTGCCAGTTCAACGCCACCGGACACCCGGCCATCTCCATCCCCTGCGGGCAGGTCGACGGCCTCCCTGTGGGCCTGATGCTGGTAGGCCGGCACCATGCGGAAAAGACCATCTACCAGGCCGCCCATGCCTTCGAGCAATCAACGGATTGGCAGGAGAGATAACGACTGTCAATCCCCCGTTCCCTCCGTCGCAGGATTGTAGGT
>JAAXHV010000313.1 GCA_012270695.1 Gammaproteobacteria bacterium
CCCCAGCTCATGCAGCGCTTGCTGAATACCGGTAACGTCGCTACGTCCAACTTTCTCACCTGTGGAAACTGGTCGATCATCCTGTTGAATACCCATGAGGCCGGTGAGCACGGCGGCTATCTGTCCGTAACTGAATTGTCCGATCTTGACGCAGCCCTGCAGCGTTCTCGCAACAGGCATGTGTTAATCTGTCTGCACCACCAGCCGGTCACTATCCATAGCCCCTGGATGGACCGGATGGCGCTGAAAAACGGCGAAGCCTTGTTTCAGGTTCTGGACCGGCATAATAATGTAAGAGGCATCATCTGGGGGCATATCCACCAGGAATTTACGACCACCAGAAACGGGGTGCTGTTGCTCGGTTCCCCGTCAACCTGCATACAGTTTCGCCCGCGGTCGGAAGAGGCCGGGGTCGACAGCAAACCGCCGGCATACCGGACCCTGACATTAACTGAGACAGGTCAGATCCAGACTCGTGTGCATTGGCTGTAACCATTGCGTTGCTGCGGTGTTATGCGTCAAAATAATAATGATGTGAAATAAGGAGACCTTTTGCAAATGAGCAGTCTTAAATTTACCGAGGACCATGAGTGGTTGCGACTGGAAGATGATGGAACGGTTACCATCGGTATCACTGATTATGCCCAGGAACAGCTTGGCGATATCGTCTATATCGAGTTGCCCAATGTGGGTGATATCCTGAGCTCAGGCAGTGAGGCGGCAGTCATTGAATCTGTCAAGGCCGCGGGGGAGATTAAGGCGGCTGTTGGCGGTGAAGTTCTCGCGGTTAACGATGCTCTGGAAGATAAACCGGAGGCGGTTAATTTTGACCCCATCGACAGCGGCTGGTTTTTCAGACTGTCTCCGGATGACGTTAGCGAACTGGACCAGTTTATGGACGAAGACGCCTACCAGGAGTTTATCAAGGAGCTTTAGTTTCAACCCTGCCGCACTACATCATCTCTCAGGTAAACAGGCAATGCCTGTTCTGCGCTGACGTAACGCTCTGCGCTGTATTCTCCTGCTGCCAATGGCAGCATGTCTTTTGCCAACGGGTAGCGTTCCGGGTCAATCCCGATAATTTGCGCATCCAGGATACTCTCAAGACGTGCCCGGTAGGTTCCCCAGCCGCTGCCGACACCGAATATCCGTTTGTCAGCGGGAACCTGAACCGCGTCGGGAGACGTTACCTGCTCAGCGGATGCCGATCTCACCAGGCCGTCTTGCGCCACGTCGTAAACGCCCCAGTATATTTCGCCCATTCTTGCGTCTATCGCCGGCAGCAGGGCGGCGGGTTGATGATGTGTGCCATCGGTGGCGCCCACCCTGGGGGCGTCCTGCGGGCGTCCAAATCCGCTACCGGAGGATTTGTCGGCGGCGCCTTGCGCCAGCGTTGCCAGTGACGACAGCGGGATAACCGGTAAGCCGGCGCCCAAGGCCAGCCCCTGGGTCACACCGGCCGCGATCCTGACGCCGGTGAAAGCGCCCGGGCCCCTGCCGAAGGCAACGGCATCCAGATCGTTCAATCCGAGTCCGGCCTCCGTAAGGACCCCGTCCACCATGGACAGGATCAATTCCGCATGCCGGCGCGGCGCAATTTCGTGCCGCGCATAAACGCTATCGCCACAAAGCAACGCCGCAGAACAGGCTTCGGTAGCGGTATCCAGCGCCAGTATTTTCATCTCTGTTCAAGGAAACTCTGATTTATTCAGAGTTCCCTACGGTACAGGGATGTTCCGACAAAATCAATGACGGCATGTTATTGATTTGGAAGGAAAATAAAAACCACATTTTTTGTTTCCGTCCTCTCAAATCCAGGACACCCACAAATTACCAGCAAATCCGGGACACTCATGAATTACCAGAGCAAATTCAGGACAAATTCAGGACACCCATGAATTACAGCTCACGAAAATTTATGGGTGTCCCAAATTTGCCAAATTTGCCCTTGCCGGGAAAATCTATGGATGTCTTAAATTTGCCGCCCATAAATTACAGCTTAGGGAAATCTATGGGTGTCCCAAATTTGTTGCTGTCCTCTGCTTTCTGTCCCTTGTATACTGGCCTGATGTACAATCCGTTTGAAGCGTTTATCGGCTTGCGTTACGTCAGGGCCAGGCGCCGCAACCATTTCATTTCGTTTATATCCCTGGTATCGATGCTGGGTATTGCCATCGGGGTATTGGCATTGATCACGGTCCTGTCAGTGATGAACGGCTTCCAGAAGGAATTGACCGGTCGCATCCTGGCGATGGCTTCCCATGCGACCGTGGTTCAGGACGGCGCTGCCATCGATGATTGGCAGACAACGGCCGCGACCCTGAAACGGCAGGCAGGGATAGTCGGAGTAGCGCCTTATTTTCGCGCAGAAGGGATGCTGGTCCATGAACACAGGGTGCATGGAACAGTATTACGCGGCATTGTGCCCGAGGAGGAAAAAACGGTATCCCTGGTAGCGGAAAAGATGCAATCGGGAAAATTTTCCGGACTGCGGCCGGGCGCATTCGGCATGATTATCGGTTCCGAGACGGCCGGGCGGCTGGGAGTGCAGCCGGGTGATACGATTACGCTTGTTGCGCCCCAGGCTACCGGGGTAACTGCCGGCATCCTGCCACGGCTAAAACGGTTTACCATTATCGGCATATTTACGGCAGGCATGCGCGAGTTTGACAGCGGCCTGGCCTTGATCCATCTCGAAGATGCCTTGCTGTTATTTGAGCGGTCAGGACCTTCGGGCTTGCGGCTGAAAACCAGTGACGTTATGCAGGCGCCGCGCATCAGCAGGGAGGCAATGCAGGCCATCCCGGGACATTATGACATCATCGACTGGACCCGCAGGCATGCCACTTTTTTCCAGGCATTGAAGACAGAAAAACGGGTTATGACTGTTATCCTGGCCCTGATCATTGCGGTGGCGGCGTTCAACGTTATCGCCACCCTGATGATGGTGGTCACGGATAAACAGGCAGATATCGCGGTACTGCGTACCCTGGGCGCAGGTTCGGGCAGCGTCATGAAGATTTTTGTCATCCAGGGTACGGTGATCGGCCTGTCAGGTATCATCCTCGGCGTACTGGGCGGGGTCTGGCTGGCTGACAATATCAACGCCATCATCAAGACGATAGAAGAATTGCTGAACATCAGTTTCTTTTCACCGGACGTGTATTACATCAGCGAACTGCCTTCCGACCTGCGTTGGCAGGACGTCACCGTGACGGCGGCGCTGGCCTTCCTGTTTGCCGTGGTCAGCACGATTTATCCGGCCTGGCGGGCGGCACGGGTACAACCTGCAACGGCGCTGAGGTATGAGTAGCCTGTTCCGCTCTTACCAGGTCTTTATCGGTTTGCGTTACGTCATGTCCAGGCGGCGCAATCGTTTTATTTCGTTCATCTCCCTCATTTCGGTGTTGAGCATTGCCCTGGGCGTCATCGTGTTGACGACGGTCTTATCGGTAATCAGTGGTTTTGAAAGAGTCCTGACCGAACACCTGATCGGTATGGAGGCCGAGGCAACCGTTCTTGGCTATGGCAACTCACTGGAGGACTGGAAGAAGGTTGCGGACCAGGCACAACTGCATCCGGGCATAATCGGTGTGGCCCCATACGTGGAGTCTGAGGGTATGGTGACCTTCAATCAGCAGGTCAAGGGCGTAGTGGTGCGGGGAATCCTGCCTGAAACAGAGCCTGAGGTGTCATTTATCCCGAAAAAAATGACTGCCGGAAAACTGAGCGCATTGGCTCCGGGAGAATTCGGGATAATCCTGGGTGCGGACCTGTTGGATATTTTGCAGGCGGACCTGGGAGACAGGGTTACGCTCGTCTCCCCCTCGGCCATGGTTACGCCTGCCGGGATTATCCCCAGGCTCAAGCGGTTTACCGTTGTCGGGGTCTACGATACCGACATGTATGAATTCGACAGTGCCATCATGTTTGCCCACCTGGACGATGCGGCCCGGTTTTTTCGCACGGGTAATCCAACCGGCCTGCGCCTGAAAACCAGTAACGTCATGCAGGCGCCCCGCATCAGCAGGGAGGCGTTCCAGGATGTGCCCGGGCGCTACGGCGTGATTGACTGGACGCAAAGACACGTGAACTATTTTCATTCCATACAAATGACCAAAAAGATGATGTTCGTCATACTGGTCCTGATCATAGCCGTGGCGACCTTTAACATCATCTCAACCCTGATGATGATGGTAACGGACAAACAGGCTGATATCGCCGTATTGCGCACCCTGGGTGTGGCGCCGAACGACGTCATGAAGATTTTTATTATCCAGGGCGCGGCGCTGGGTGTGGCCGGCATCCTGCTGGGCGTAGCCGGCGGAGTCGGCCTGGCTGGCAATATAGACAGCATCGCAGCAGGGATAGAGCATTTCCTGCAGGTGAAATTTTTATCTCCCGAGGTGTATTTCATCAGTCGCGTGCCTTCTGATCTCCACTGGATGGATATACTGGTGACGGCCACCGTCGCGTTTTTGTTTGCCCTGCTGGCGACTCTGTACCCGGCTTGGCGGGCGGCGCAGACCCAACCTGCGGAGGCGCTCCGCTATGAGTAACTATCCCGCGGGGGCGGAATTCAATTCCGTCCCCTTTTACAGGCATGAATAATCCGGTTACGTTGGCCTGCTCCGGGTTGAGGAAAACCTTCAGCCAGGGGGACCTCCATGTCGAAGTGTTGAAAGGCGTTGACTTCGAGGTGCACGATGGCGGTTGCATCGGGATTATCGGCTCGTCCGGCTCGGGCAAGAGTACCTTGCTGCATCTGTTAGGGGGTCTGGATAAACCCAGCGCCGGTGAAGTGACGGTGGCCGGCGTCTCCCTGGCGGGGCTGTCCGCAGCGGAAATCGGCCGGTGGCGTAATCAAAAACTGGGATTTGTCTACCAGTTTCATCACTTGCTGGCGGAATTTACCGCCCTGGAAAACGTGGCGCTGCCGTTGCTGGTAAGAGGAGAGAGGCCGCAGGCAGCCCGGGATGCCGCAGTGGAAATGCTGGCGCAGGTGGGATTAAAACAGCGCCTGCAGCACAAGCCGGGAGAATTATCAGGTGGCGAGAGACAGCGGGCAGCCATAGCCCGGGCGCTGGTGACCCGGCCCCGCTGTATTCTGGCGGATGAACCTACCGGCAACCTGGATGAGCACACCGCTGCCCGGGTTTTCCGGGTCATGCTTGAGCTGAATAAGATCCACGGCATCAGCCTGGTCATGGCCACGCACAATAACCGCCTGCTGGACAGCCTGGATCGTGTATACGAGTTGAGTGAGGGGAAGCTGCGCGCCAGGTAGCAGGTATTAGTACCGAAGGCGGATAACTTTATGTAAAGACCCGGGTTTGCGTCTACAATACAACTACTATCATTTTTCTCTAAAAACCGGAAACTAAATAGATCACAAGGAGCGTGCCATGTTCTTCAAGGGATTGTTATTTCTGTCAGGCGTTATCATTTGTACCCGTCTGCCTGAATTGCCGCCCATCTGGTTCGCATTCGGGTTGCCGCCGGCTGTCTGGCTGGTGTGGAGATATCGCTGGTGGAGACTCCCGGGCTGCCTCGCATGCGGTTTTCTCTGGGCACTGTTAAACGCCCACCTGGTGTTGCAACATGAATTGCTGCCTAAAGACGAAGGCAAGTCGCTTGAGGCCGTAGGTGTGGTTGTCTCGTTACCCGAGACGCAGACCCAATCGGTCCGCTTCAATTTCCGTATTGATGAACTTCGGGATTACGGTCGGCCGGTTAAATCAAATCCCGGCAAGGTAAGGTTAAGCTGGTATGCAGGTCACCAGCCGCTGCGCCCCGGTGAGAAGTGGCGGCTCAAGGTAAGACTGAAACGGCCCCACGGATATATGAACCCCGGCGGCTTCGATTATGAATCCTGGTTGTTTCAGAACCGGTTGCGGGCAACGGGGTACGTGGTGGATGACAAGGACAATACCCGTCTGCGTCACGCCGGCAGGTTCAACCCCGACTCTCTCCGCTTTGTCCTCAGGGAAAAAATCCGGGAGGCGCTGCCGCCCGACCCGCTGGCAGGGTTTATCCCGGCGCTGGCGATCGGCGACAGGAGCGCCCTGAGCGATGTGCAATGGGAGGCGCTGACCGCCACCGGCACCAATCACCTCATAGCCATTTCCGGCCTGCACATCGGCCTGGTGGCGGGTCTGGCCTACCTGCTGACGTTACAGTCCTGGGGTATGCTGCGTATATTCATTCCAGCGCCGCTCGGCAATGTTCCCACTATCAGGGTCGCCGCGACTGGCGCCATGTTTGCATCCCTGGCCTATGCACTGCTGGCCGGTTTTTCACTGCCGACACAACGCGCACTGGTCATGCTGTGGGTATATTTCGGCATGAAATTATATGACCGCAGGATCCTGTCGAGCGACGTGTTTGGGATTGCGCTGATCGCGGTTCTGGTCATAGACCCGTTTGCTCCCATGTCGGCCAGTTTCTGGTTGTCCTTCGGCGCCGTGGCAGTGATATTTTATGGTATCAGCTACCGGGTTCATCCGGCGCGTCGCGGTTTGTGGGAATGGGGGAGAGTCCAGTACATTGTCAGTCTGGGTTTGTTGCCAGTGCTGGCGTTGTATTACCAGGAGTTCCCCATATTCAGCCTGTTTGCAAACCTGTTTGCGGTGCCTTGGGTCAGTTTTATCGTGATACCTCTTGTCCTCGGCGGTTGCATACTGCTGTTTATCCAGGTGGATCTGCTGTTGCAACTTGCCCTGAAGTCCCTGCACGTGCTCTGGTGGACGCTGGAATTATTCAGCGGATGGGAATCCCAGTTGCTTCCCGTCGCCGGTCCGGGAGCGGTGACAATGACGGTTATCTGCGCCGCTATCCTGATCCTGCTCCTGCCCCGCGGGATCACGTCCAGGTGGTTGGGTTTGATCTGGCTGCTCCCCCTGTTCTTCCCCGACAAACCAGGGCCGTCGTTCGGCGAGGTCAGCATGACTGTGCTGGACGTGGGACAGGGGCTTGCCGTGGTAGTCCGCACACAAAAACATAACCTGCTTTACGACGCCGGCCCGGCATATCCTTCCGGTTTTAATACAGGCACAGCGGTGGTGTTGCCTTTTCTGCGGAACTCAGGGATAAGCGAGCTTGACTTGCTGGTACAGAGTCACGGCGACAATGATCATATCGGCGGGTTACAGGGGATACTGGGTAAAGTCCCCATAACCAGGGTCACCAGCAGTGTACCCGAGCGGATACCGCACCAGCAGGTCGGGGATTGTCATGATGGTCAATCATGGTACTGGGATGGCGTCCATTTTCAGGTATTACACCCGGTAGCAACCATGAAAATGTCCGCTAACGATAGCTCCTGCGTCATGCGCATCCGTGCGCAAGGGTTGACTCTGCTGCTGTCGGGTGATATCGAGGGGAGGGCGGAGCGAAGCCTGGTGAAACGCTATGGCTCAGGGTTGCGCGCCGATGTGCTTGTAGTCCCTCATCATGGCAGCAAAACCTCTTCAACCCGCGATTTTATCAGGGCAGTTTCCCCGGGAATCGCGATATTTCCAGTGGGTTACAGGAACCGTTTCGGATTGCCCAACCGGGATATAATTGTCCGCTACCGGGAACACGGCGCCAGGCTGTTGAGCACTGCACATAGCGGCGCGATCCGGGTCAGCGCCAACCGGACAGGAC
>JAAXHV010000314.1 GCA_012270695.1 Gammaproteobacteria bacterium
GCGTCCCTTTCCGCTGACCCGATACCACAGGAGACTACGCCGGCATGAACAAAATGCAGTACATCGATCCAGGCTGGGGGTGGGATGAAAATTTTCCGCTATCCCAGGGTATTCGGACAGGGAACCTCGTCTTTCTCTCCGGCCAGGTCCCGTTTGACGGTGACGGCAACGTCGTCGGCGTCGGCGACCTGCGCCAGCAAACCCGCCAGGTCTTTAAAAATATCAAGGGTATTTTGCAGGAAGCCGGAGCCGGCTTTCAGGACGTGGTTAAGATGACCACGTTTTTTACCGTCGATATCACCGACCACGATAAAGTCTCCGATTATTTTGAGGTGCGCAAGGAATACTTTGGCGACCACAAACCCTGCAGCACCGGCGTACAGGTCAGCGCCCTGGTAGACCCGGAATTGATGCTGGAAGTCGAGGTCATCGCCCTGCTCCCGGATCACTGATGCGCACCCTCGGGTACTATATTCCGACCGATAATGTTTTCCTATGCGTACCCTCGAATATTATCAAAATGGCGCCATAAGGCTGGCTTATGAAAAACAAGGAAGCGGGCCGGTTGCCGTATTTCTGCATGGGATAGGCGGCAATCGAAGCAACTGGGACGAACAACAAACCGCTTTGGGCAATCGCTATTGCACGGTCGCCTGGGATGCTAGGGGTTACGGCGCAAGTGACGACCCGGTCAAGCCGTTGAAATTTTCAGACTTCGCCGAGGATCTTAATGCGCTGCTGGACCATCTCGGCGTAAGGGCAGCGCACCTGGTCGGCCTGTCAATGGGCGGCATGGTTGCCCAGGAATTTTATGGCCGCTATGCAGACCGTGTCGCAACGTTAACGCTGGCGGATACCTCCCGAGGCTACGGCGCCGCCAGTGAGGCAGAACGGCAGGAATTTCTTGCTCCAAGGTTGGAACCGTTGCAGGCAGGACTGACACCAGCAGATCTTGCGCCAAAAATGATCGACGTGCTGACCGGCTCACAAGCCTCGGAAGGTGCGCGGCAACGCTTACTCAAATCTTTGTCAGCGGTTCGAACCGGGCCTTATATGCAAGCGTTAAAAGCGATAATAACCACGGATTTCAGGAAGATTCTACCCGCGATCGACGTGCCCACTCTCATCATCGTGGGGGACGAAGACAAGGTGCTACCTCCGTCAGAAAGCCGGGCGCTTGCAGACGCAATCCCGGGTGCACAACTGGCGATAATCGAACATGCAGGACATTTAACCAATATCGAAGCACCGGAGCGGTTTAATGCGATTTTAGCTGATTTTCTTGACCGCCATGCCGGCAGGGCAGACGAGCTGTAATCGGCAGAGCAGACTGGGCGCTTTGCCTGTAGTCACAACACTGGAACCAACGCATTTCTGAAAATTAACCTGTCCCCTTTTCGCTCTTTTTCTCTCATCCGTGGATGATCTTTTCGAATCGGGTCAGGGCAATCTGCATTTTATCCACCAGCAAGTCGATTTCCGGCTCGGCAATAATCAACGGAGGACACAGCATGATCGTTGAGCCTATCGGGCGTACGATGATGCCCTGTTCAAGACACAGGTCGCGAAACACTTCGGTGTACCGTTCAATATCCTCCATATTGTCCGCTATCGGTTCCATGGTTTCGTTATCCCTGACCAGTTCGACCGCGGCTATCATGCCGCAACTGCGCACTTCCCCTACCATCGACGAATCGGCCAACGCCGTTAAACGCTGCTTCAGGTAGGGTCCCGTTGTTTCCCCGACCTGGCGGACGATTCCCTCTTCGTCCAGGATGCGGATATTTTCCAAGGCTACTGCGCAACTGACCGGATGGCCGGAATAGGTAAACCCGTGATAAAATTCACCGCCTTTCTCAACCAGGGTATCCGCTACCCG